>CAZFKD010000028.1:0-16742 GCA_964519695.1 uncultured Spirochaetaceae bacterium | reverse complement strand
CCTGGAAGAGCAGGGATTTGTTGGCCGAGCCGCCGCCCTTCGTGATGAAGAGGAACTTGTATTCGTCGCCGGTCGTCGCGAAGAGATCGAGCTGGGCGGGCAGGTTCGTGCCGGTGTTCTTCTCCTCGTACATGTCGAGGGGCGCGACCTGGCTGTAGCGGAGGTTGGTCTCGGCGTAGGTCTTGTGGATGCCGCGCGAGAGGGCTTCCTCGTCGTTGCCCGCGACCCAGACGTCCTGGCCCTTCTTGCCCATGACGATCGCGGTCCCCGTGTCCTGGCAGGAGGGGAGCACCATGCCCGCCGACACGTTGGCGTTCTTCATCAGCTCGAGCGCGACGAAGCGGTCGTTGTCCGAGGCCTCGGGGTCTTCGAGGATCTTGGCGAGCTGGGCGAGATGGCCGGGGCGGAAGAGATGCGAGACGTCCCGGATGGCCTGGGCGGCCAGGAGCGTCAGTGCCGCGGGGTCGATCTTCAGGATCTCGCGGCCGTCGACCTGCACGGTCTTCACGAACTGGTCGCTCAGCTTCCGATAGGGCGTCTCGTCGGGGCCCAGCTCGAAGAGCTCCTGGTACTGGAAATCGGCCATCTCTTCGTCTCCGTTCGCTTCGATCGGGCTCGGTCCGGGCGCCCGCCGGACTCGTTCCGGCCTCGCCCCCTGGACGACGGACTGGACGGCGGATGCGTCGCCCGTCCGCCGGTGCGTGCGGCTTGCGCCCGGGGCGGTGCCGCGTCCGTGTTTTCGGGCCGCCGAGCGTAGCTTGTCTCTGCGGGCCTCAGCTCGCCGCGCCCGGGTGCCGAATGGAAATCGGCTGCCGATCCGCCGGTGAACCTGACGTTGCCAGCGCTGGTCTCTATGATGGGAGGAATGATGCGCGCAAGCTTCGTCCGTGCCGGTTGGATCTCGAACCCCGCTCGCCCCTCGGCGCTCCGCCGGCCGCTGGCCCGGACCCGCCGGATCGCGGCGATCGCGGTCCTGCTCGGCGTCGCGTTCGCCGGGCCCTCCGGGGCCCAGATGTTCACGCCCCCGGAGCTCGACTGCCCGCGCAGCTGGGAGCTCATCCAGAATCTCCTGAAGCGCCACATCAGCTTCCGCGCCCTGAACCCCGAGCTGCGCGAGCGGGCCATCGACGCCTACCTCGAGCGCATCGACCCCTCGAAGACGCTGTTCCTCACCGCCGAGGTGGCGCGCCTGCGCGCCCGGCTCCAGGGCGTCTTCTTCGCCGTCCAGAACGGCGAGTGCCAGATCCTCGACGACATCCAGGTCGATCTCGCGAAGCGCTACGAGCGGATGGAGAAGGACGTGCGCGAGTTCGTCTCGCGCCCCGACTACGCCCTCGATCCCGACGTCCGGCTGATCCTCGACCCCGAGAAGCGCGGCCATCCCGCCGACGAAGCGGGCCGCAAGGACCTGGTCCATCGCCTCGTCCATTTCCAGATCTCGAACTACCTCTCGAGCGACATGGATCTGCCGAAGGCGAAGGAGCGCCTGATCCATCGCTACGAGCTGATGACGAAGCAGGTCAAGGAAGTCGAGCCCCGCGATACCTACGCGGAGTTCCTGAACGCCTTCGCCAGCGCCCTCGACCCCCATTCGACCTACTACACGCCGGAAGCCGTCGAGGACTTCGAGATCCAGATGAGCCTGTCCCTCGACGGGATCGGCGTCGCGCTCTCGTCGAAGGACGGCTACTCGATCGTCGAGCGAGTGATCCCCGGCGGAGCGACGGACAAGCTCGGCGTGCTCGAGCACGGCGACAAGATCATCGCCGTTTCCCAGCAGGGCGAGCCCCCCGTCGACATCATCGACCTGCCCCTGCGCGACGTCGTCGCGATGATCCGCGGCAAGCGCGGCACGAAGGTCAAGCTGACGGTCCTGCGCCAGTCCGACGAAACGAGCCGCTTCGACGTCGAGATCGAGCGGGCCGAGGTCACGATCGAGGACGCGGCGGCGACGCTCGAGTTCCAGGAGATCGAAGTCGGCGGCAAGAAGCGCAAGCTCGCCGTCCTCGATCTGCCGACCTTCTACGGCGATCAGGATCCGAGCAAGCGCCAGAGCAGTCGCGACGTGCGCGACCTCCTGCGCCAGGTCCAGGAGGCCAAGGCCGACGGCCTGCTGCTCGACCTCTCTCGCAACGGCGGCGGCAAGCTCGAGAGCTCGGTCGAGATCGCCGGGCTGTTCATCCGCCAGGGCGGCGTGGTCGCGGTCAAGGACGTCTTTTCGGACGTCCAGGTGCTTGCCGACCAGGATGCGGACATCTCCTGGTCCGGCCCCCTCGTCATCCTGACCTCGCGCATCACCGCCTCCGCCTCCGAGATCGTCGCCGGCGCGATGAAGGACTACGGCCGCGCCGTGATCGTCGGCGACGACCACACATTCGGCAAAGGCACGGTCCAGAGCTTCGTCCATCAGCCCGGTCGGCTCGGCGCGATCAAGGTGACGACCGCGCTCTTCTTCCGGCCCGGCGGAAAGTCGACCCAGCACGACGGGGTCGCGGCCGATGTGGTCCTGCCTTCGCTCTTCGCGACGGACGATCTCGGCGAGCGCTACACGCCCTACTCGCTCGAATCCCAGGTCATCCCCCCTTTCCTGGGCGTGCTCGGCCGCGTCTCGAACATCCCCAACCCCGACTGGAAGCCGATCGACACGAACCTGCTGGCGGAGCTCCAGCGCCGCTCGGCCACGCGCATAGCGGCCGACGAGGCGTTCAAGGAGATCAACGAGAAGCTCGCGAAACGCGCGCAGGAAGACGACGTCATCCATCTCGGCGAGTTCATGAAGGAGCGCGAAGAGGAAGAGGCGGAGGCTGCGGTCCGCAACGGTGGCGCGAACGGGAAGGATCCGAAAGCGGATTCGAAGGCGGAGCAGAAGGCGGATCCGAAGGGCGAGGCGGAGGCGAAGTCCTCCGACGCCGCGAAGGCGAAGCCGACCGATGCGAAATCCGCCGCGAAGGAAGAAGAGAAGCCCGAGCCGACGCCCCAGCGCGAGGAAGCGCTGCGCGTCCTGGCCGACCTCGTCGAGCTCCAACGAACGGATCCCGCCACGTGGCACGCACAGCAATCGGCGCTCTCCTCGGAATCGCTTTCGTCTCCGCAGTGATCTGGGCCGCCTTCGAGGCGACCCGGGTGCAATGCGAGATTTGCGTCGAGTACAAGGGCCGCCAGGCCTGCTCGACGGCCCAGGCCGCCGACGTGCACCAGGCGGAGGCCCAGGCGCATTCGAGCGCCTGCTCCCAGATCACAGGCGGGGTCACCGAAACCCTCGAATGTGACCGCACGCCGGCCAGCCTCCGCCGCTGCGACGAGTAGCCGGACGCCGCTCGGGGATTGACCCGATCCCGACCGGGCCCCGGCGGCCCCCGATCGGGCGCCCCGCTCGATCCAATCCTCATGCAAAGCTCCGCTCCGGTCGAAAGAGGCCTCCGGGGGAGGGCAGCCCTCCCGCGTCGATCCGAGCGTGTCTCGGTCTGTCACGAAGGAACTCGTTCATGAGCAATCGACTCGCGAGCTATCTCAAGGCGTCGGAGGGAGATCTGCCCACGATGCCCGCCGTCGCGGGCCAGGTCATCCAGGCCGTCGACGATCCGGACAGCTCGATCGACGATATCCGCAGACTGATCGAGCGCGACGCCGCCATCGCCGCCCGCATCCTCAAGATCTCGAACTCCGCCCTCTACGGCTTCCCGTCCGAGATCCAGAGCCTCTCCCACGCGATCTCGCTGCTCGGCACGATGACCGTCCGCAACCTCGTCCTCGCCGCCTCCATGAAGGAGACGTACAAGAAGTTCGGCCTGCTCGAGAAGCTGCTCTGGCAGCACTCCTCGCTCTCGGGCCCCGTCGCCTCCATGCTCGCGCGCTACGGCACCGTCGGCGTCGATCCCGACATCGCCTTCACCGCCGGCCTGATGCACCACATCGGCAAGACCGCCCTCGCCAACAGCCACCGGGCCGAATACGAGCGCGTCATGGCCACCGTCTACAACGAGGCCCGCAGCTTCACCGAGGTCGAGAACGAGGTCTTCGGGTTCAACCACGCCGAGCTCGGCGCCGCCGTCGTCCAGCAATGGGGCCTGCCCGATACCCTGGTCCTGACGATCCAGTACCACCACAGCCCGGGCAAACTCGCCGAGCTCGACGACCACGTCGCCCGGCTCTGCGCGCTGACGAGCGTAACCAGCATGTGCCTTTCGAAGCTCGGCGTCGGCCGCTCGCGGCCGATCGACGACCTCGACCTCTCGGCCATGCCGGCCTGGGCCTTCCTCGACCTCTCCGAGAGCGACGTCGAGCCGATCCTGTCCCGCTGCGCGGAGCGGATCAAGGAGAGCCAGGCGCTGATCGGCTGAGCCGGTCTCTGCTAGCCTGCCCCTCGCGGCGCCCGGCCCGCCCGGCCTTCCGATTCCAGCGGGATTCCTCGACCGTCGATGGGCGCGAACCTATGGTTCTAGCCCGCGAACGGCTTCGCCTCGCGAAGCGCCGCGAGAAGGAGATGCGATGAGCCTCGATGAGAACGTGCGACAGGAGATTGCGGAGCTGATCGGATCGGGCGACGTCGTGCTCTTCATGAAGGGCAATCGGCGGCAGCCGCAGTGCGGATTCTCGGCGACCGTGGTCGGCATCCTCGACGCCATGCTGCCCGAGTACACGACGGTCGACGTCCTCTCCGCGCCCCACATCCGCGAAGGCATCAAGACCTTCTCGTCGTGGCCGACGGTTCCGCAGCTCTACGTGAAGGGCGAGTTCGTCGGCGGCTGCGACATCGTGCAGGAGATGTACGGCTCGGGCGAGCTCTTCGAGGCGCTCGGCCTCGAGCCCGTCGCATCGGTGCAGCCGCGGATCACCGTGACGCCGGCCGCCCAGCGCGCCCTCGCCGCCGCGGCAGCCGAGCACGGCGGCGGCGGCCGCGAGCTGCATCTCTCGGTCGACGGCGACCATCAATCCCATCTCTCGATCGCCCCGCGCAGCCGCATCGACGTCGAGGCGATCTGCGACGGCGTCGTCCTGCTGCTCGATCCGATCTCCGCCTCGCGCGCCGACGGCATCACGATCGACGTCGCCGACACGCCGAACGGTCAGGCCTTCCGCGTCGACAATCCGAACGCCCCACGCGTGCGGGCGATGTCGGTGCGCGAGCTCGAGGCGATGATCGATGCCGGCGACCGGTTCGAGCTGCTCGACGTGCGCACGCCCGAAGAGCGCGCGATCGCGTCGATTCCGGGCGCAGTCCTGCTGAACGAGACGGAGGCCGCGCGCATCGAATCGATGCCGCGCGACACGCCGCTCGTGCTCCATTGCCATCACGGCGGCCGCTCGCAGCAGGCGGCCGAGCAGTTCGTCGCGCTCGGCTTCTCGAAGGTCTGGAACGTGGTCGGCGGCATCGACGCCTGGAGCCAGGAGATCGATCCCGAAGTCCCGCGCTACTGAGACGTCCTCCCTCGCGAAGCGTCCCGCTCCGGAGCAACTGCCATGGCTCTCCAGATCATCAACGCCGGACCGAACGGCGGCCCGAGTCCCGAAGACGTCGCGGAGCAGATTCGCAAGGCGATCGCAGGCGCGCTGCCGCAGGCGGCGATCGAGGTCCGGCCGCAGGGGCCGGGGCATTTCGAGATCGCGGTGACCGACGCGGCCTTCGCCGACAAGTCGCGGGTCAAGCAGCAGCAGCTCGTGTACGGCGCGATCGCCCATCTCATGGCGGGCACGAAAGCGCCGGTCCATGCCATCGATCGCCTCGATTGCCGGATTCCCTGACGAAGAGGCGTGCCGATTTCGGCACAAAGCGCGACAAACTGCGCGATTTCATGCCGATTCGTTTGATCTGATGCCCAGACCGGATTCGAATTGCGCAGCTCATAAGACTGCGCACGCGCATACCGGGGTCGGCTCTCCGGCAGGCGCTGCGGCCATCCGCGGCCCCGCCCGGGTCCGCTCGAGGAATGCGCGCCCGATGTCAGGCCTGCTGCGCCCGTGCTCCGCCCAACGTCTCTCGCTGGCATCCCGCACTCCATCGCGAAGAAGATCGGACCTCCCTTACCGAAGAGGCTCTCGCCGCGCGGGCTCGCCGCGCTGATGCCCCTCGCGATCCCCGCGATCGCCGCGCTCCTCTCGCCCGCCAGCGCAAGCGCCGAGGACGGCCTCGACGCGGGCAATACGGCCTGGGTCCTGACCTCGAGCGCGCTCGTCCTCTTCATGACGATCCCGGGGCTCGCGCTCTTCTACGGCGGGCTCGTCCGGACCAAGAACGTCCTCTCCGTCCTGATGCAATGCCTCGCGCTGACGGCGCTGCTCTCGCTCGTCTGGCTCGTCGTCGGCTATTCGCTGGCCTTCGACACGACGGGCATGGCCGCCGGCGCCGGCGGGCGCGCCGCATTCATCGGCGGCTTCGATCGCGTGATGCTCGCGGGCGTGACCGCCGAGACGCTCTCCGGATCGATCCCGGAGGTCCTCTTCTTCGTCTTCCAATGCACCTTCGCCGTCATCACCCCCGCCCTCATCCTCGGCGCCTTCGCGGAACGCATGCGCTTCTCGGCCGTGCTCCTCTTCTCGGCGTTCTGGCTCGTCCTCGTCTACACACCCATCTGTCACATGACCTGGGCCGGCGCGGGCGGCCATTTCGCCGATCTCGGCGTCTTCGACTTCGCGGGCGGCATCGTCGTCCAGATCACGGCGGGCGTCGCGGCGCTGGTCGCCTGCATCGTGATCGGCCCCCGCCGCGGCTACCCGAAGACGCCGATGCCGCCGCACAACCTGACGATGTGCGTGACGGGCACGGGCATGCTCTGGGTCGGCTGGTTCGGATTCAACGGCGGCTCGGCCCTCGCCGCGAACGGCAGCGCGGCGATGGCGATCACGGTCACGCACATCTCGGCCTCCGCCGCGGCCATGACCTGGATGGCGATCGAATGGTGGAAGCACTCGAAGCCCTCGGTGCTCGGCATCGCGACGGGCGCGATCGCGGGCCTCGCGGCGGTGACGCCGGCAGCCGGCGTGATCGGGCCCATCGGCGGCGTCGCGATCGGGATCGCCTCGGGCTTCGTCTGCTACCAGGCCTCGACCGCGCTGAAGCACCGGTTCGGCTACGACGACAGCCTCGACGTCTTCGGCGTCCATGGCGTCGGCGGCTTCGTCGGCACGATCCTCGCGGGCCTCTTCGGCGCGAGCGCCTTCGGCGGCAACCAGGAAGGGCTCGCGATCGGCAGCCAGCTCGGCAAGCAGCTGTATGCGGCGCTCGTGACGGCGGCCTGGTCGGGAGCGGTGAGCTGGGGGCTGCTCAAGGCCGTCGACGCGATGGTCGGGCTCCGGGTCGCGGAGTAGGCGGAGTCGCGCGGCCCCGACCTCGCGCTGCACGACGAGCGCGGATACAACCTCTGAGTCGTGGATCGAAGATTGGGTCTGGGAGATTCGGGATCCGGCCGTAACCGGCTGCCCGGGTGTGGGATCGAACTCAGACGGCGTACTTGGCCCGATGCATTCGGCATCGCCCGATCGCCCGCGTCCTGATCTCCCCGAAATAACACCTCGCGATCCACCCGCGACAGACTTCCCGATCGGGGAAGAGCCGAGTCGCGAGGATCTCGCCCACCGTCAGTGCCCGCTCGATCAACCCGAGCACTTTCGCAGGCGGCGCGTCGCGCCGATTCTCCGAACGACTCTTGATGTAGTTCCTCCACGCAGTCCAGATCGCAGCCCGGTACAGCATCCCCTGCCTGCGCTTCGAGAACGCGATCGTCTCGCGCTTGTGATTCGCACTGCAGTGGCGTAGGAGAAGATCCGCCAGGTTCACCGGGAAGAGAGGGTTCCGCGGCGTACGAGCAGCCCGAGACGAGGTTCTCTCGTGCCTGATTCGCCGATCGCGCAGCCGCTTCAGGGCTCTGGGATACGAGGGGTGTTCGTCTGACCGGATCACCGCGTGGCTACCCGGCGGAACGATCCGTCGCAGGAGCTCCTCGACCCGACGGACCGTCGATCTCCGATCGGGCCGCCCGTACTTCCTCTCGAGGATCTGTCGCTTCACGACCTGGGAGGGCCGCATCGTGCCGCTTCGCCGAAGCTCGGCGTCGTTGAAGCCGTAGACGAAGTGCGAGGTGCCGACGAGGAGGTTGAGATCCATCGGCCAGTACTGGCTGTGCTCGAAGGTCCGGAAGCCGTCGAGAACCAAGGGCTCGGGGGGTGCCGACTTGGGACGGAGGTGCTCATGAAAGAGGAGGCAGTGACGGCCAAGGCGCTCGGTCAGGCGCTGAACGGTGCTGTGGGCAACCTCCATCTCGCGGGCGATCTGTCGCAGTGCGGAGCACGCGACCAGGCGTTTGAAGAGGGGCTCGAGGAGTTCACCGCGGCGGAGCCAGTAGTCGGCTTCGAAGGTCTGTGCACTGAAGTTGCGTCCGCAGTGAGAACACCGGTACCGCTGAATGCGCCGGGGCGTTCGATCGCGGAGAAAGAAGCCCTTCTTCTTGAAGCGCCAAGTCTGCGGATCCTCTCGAGAATCGCATCTCGGATTGGGACAGAAGGGCGGCGGCTTCGATCTCGAGGAGGGCGACATGCCCTCTCCCTACGCAGACTCCATGCCAAGGACAATTTTCGATCCACGTTTCAACCTCTGAGCGCGTGAGCCCCCGCCCGTGCTCGGAGGGTCTCAGAGGCTCGCGCAGGCTAGAGCGACACGGGACCGGCCGTGTAGAGTGTCAATCAGCCGGCGTCTCGACGAGACGCCGGATCGAAGCTCCACACCCGAACCCCGAACCCCGAACCCCGAGCCCGGAGACCGCCATGATCGCGACGCCGCCCGTATTCGCCGACCTCACGCCCGAGATGAAGGCCCGCCTCGACCGCTTCCGCGACGAGCACGCGAAGGATCCGATCGGCGGCGTCGGCGGGCGCATCCTGCTCGAGGACGAGAACGTACGCATCTGGGAGCTGATCCTCGAGCCCGGCGAGGCCTCCGATCTGCACAAGCACGAGCACGACTACTACCTGGTAATCTTCGAGGGCGACTACGTCGCCGGCGTGACGCCCAAGGGATCGCCCGTCGACTCGTTCGTCGGCGTCGTGCCGAAGCAAGGCAACACGGTCGCGATTCCGAAGGGCGGCCTCGAATGGGCCTACAACGTCGGGCAGAAGCGCTACCGCGAGATCATCGTCGAGCTGAAGAAGAGCTAGGGGCGGTGCCCACGAATGCACGGCCACCCGAAGCAGCGCTGAGGGTCGATCCAGATCCGCCCGAGCAGTTCCTCACGTCTCATGTGGAGAAGCTCAACCATGCCGCGTTCGTGCGGTCAACCGAATCCCCCTCGCCCTCCGCTGCACCAGAGCCCCAGGCTCCAGCACCTCCACCGCCCCCATGTCACACACCGCACTCCCTTTCCCATCCCCATCGAGCCGAAAGGACACCGGCACGAACGAGCCCGGACATCCGAACCGCCCGCCGACCCTCATCGCGAGAAGCCTCGCCGCCGCTCAAGCACGCGGGCGGCAGCCTCGAAGCTCCCGTCCACAGCGAGCCGATCCTGCTCCACACGACGCCGAACTCGTTCCTCGAACGACCGGCGATGTTGATTTAGTTCCACTTGGCCCGATCTGGGGCCCGTCCGGGCCCCCAGTTTCGTCCGGGGCTCCATGAACGGGGGGCAGACCCACCTCGAAGCTCCCGCCCTGGGCCGGGAGTTCGTGGCGAGTGCGATTCTATTGTCATACATTAGATTCATGGACTTCGTCTGGGATTCACGCAAGGCTGCAGCGAACCTCGAGAAGCATGGAGTGGCCTTCGAAGAGGCGGCCACGGCGTTCGACGATCGCCTCGGTGCCTACTTCCCTGATTCTCTCCACGAAGATCGTTTCATCTTGATCGGCTACTCGCGCAAACGACGCCTTCTCTACGTCGTCCATGCCGAGGTCAAGGCCACCGCGATCCGAATCATCAGTGCCCGAAAGGCGACGAAACATGAAAAAGCGCGCTACGAAGAAGGTTGATCCGCTCGATGGACCGGTTGACTTCGATCGATTCGGCCCGCTGCGACGCAATGCCTTCGCAGGCGCCGGAGAGCCCGGAGGCCCCTCGCTCCTGGCGCTCTGGCAGATGCCCGAGCTTGCAAACGACGCGCTGCTGCTGCGCCGCGGTCATCCCGGCAAGGGAAAGACTCGCTCGACCGTCGTTCGATCCGTTCGACTGCCCGAGTCCTTGTGGAAGGAGCTCGAGAAGGCCGCACGCGACAAGGACATGAACCTGCACCAGGCCATGCGGGCCGCCCTGCTCGGATGGATTCGCAAGGCAGGGTGAGCTTTCTGCAGGAGAGGCCGCATCGTCTGTCTCGGGCGGCGCAAGGGCCACGAAGTCTCCGAGGCTGCGCGATGGACCGACATAGACGCCGTCGAGAACGAGCGAATGGAAGTGGGGCGTCCGGTTAAGCGCGGAGCCGAAGCGTTGGATGGATGTGACCGAGTCGCACTGTCCCTTGCGAATGCCGAAGTGTTCCCGCGCGCGGCGCCGCTGATCGGCGAAGACGGCCTCGGTGATCCGCCCCCTGGTCGAGGCGAGCACGCACTTCGGCTGGGACCGCCGGGACCCCGGCCGCATCCAGCTGATGGTGATCAGCTGGATCCACAACCAGCCGCACATGGATGCGGGGCTGCGCCGCGCCTTCGAGACACTCGAATACGAACGCCTGCACGCGCTGCTGCGCTGATCTTCACGCACGACGCACGCCCGGTGGCGGCGTCGCGGAACCGCCCTCGCCGCCGAGCGCGAAGAGCAGACGCTTCGTGACCTCGTCGGCCGGGAACAAGAGCTCGATGCGGAGGTCGGCGAGCAGAACGTCCTCGGCGCCCGAGAAGTGGGCGAGCGTCGAGAGGAAGGAGACGACCGCCTCTCCCACCCGGAATCGCGTCGGCACGAAGGGCGGGAGCGGGTGGGGCGGAGCGCTCGAGAGGCGGGTGTCGCCCGCGAGCCGGGCAATGGCGCCCTCGAGCACGGCGTCCCCTCCGGCAGCCGCGTTCTCGGAGCGAAGGCGCGCCAGCAGATGGCGACCGAACTCCGGCCAGTTGTCGATCGCGGCGCGCATCTCATCGCCGAGGAGCGCGTCGAGGAAGGAGGCTCCCGCGGCGAGCCCGAAGCCGCCGAGCAGATGCGTCGCCGCGCGATTGGCACCGACCAGTCGCCAATGCCGATCGATCATCAGCGCCGGATAGGGCTCGTGCCGCCCGATCAGCCACTCCGCCGCCTGGCGGACGGCGAGCATCTCGCCCGATTCGAGGGGCCGCGCGCGATAGGCGGCGGCGAATCCGGCGGCCGCGAGCAGGCGGTTGCGATCCGACCGGGGCACCTCGAGCACCTCACCGAGATGGAGGACCATCTCCCGGGACGGCCTCGCCCGCCCCGTCTCGAGGAACGAGATGTGACGCGCCGAGACCGCCGCCTCGATGCCCAGCTCGAGCTGGCTCATCCGGCGCAGCGACCGCCACTCCTTCAGCAGGGCTCCGAACACATGCTCCATCCCGCCGGAGCCTATCCCGATCCCGGCGTCCGGCGATGACCTCTCGGGTAATTGTCCGGCCTCTCGCGCTCCCGCACGCTGCCGCGAACGACAGGAGGAGACGACCCATGAATCAGAAGACGGCCCGACTCTGGCTCGAAATCGCGTGCGGCACGACGGCGGCGGTCGGCGTCGCAATGGCCCTGCTCGCCCTGCCCGCGGCGACGGACGCCACGGCCTGGCTGAGCGCGTTCGTCTTCGGCGAACCGGGCGGCGGCGGCGCCCCGACGCCCCTCGTCCGGCTGCTCGCGGCGATCTCCGGCGGCGTACTCGCAGGCTGGGCGATCAGCCTCTGGGTCGTCGTCCGCCGAATCCACGACGGCGATCCAGCCCTCGTGCGCGCGATTCTCGTTCCCGGGCTGCTGGTCTGGTTCGTCATCGACAGCACGGGCTCACTGACCTCGGGGGGCGGGATCAACGTGATCGGGAACGTCGGGTTCCTGGTTTTGTTCGGCGTGCCGTTGATGGCGGAACGGGGCAACGAAGCAGCTACGTCCCACGGTCGACGAGCAACTCCAGAACATGGCCATTGACCCAGGCCGAGAACTCTTCCCGAGTCATCTCGCCGGCAGCAACCGCCAGGACGACTCGTTCCTGCTCGTCGACAGAAGCTTCGATCTCGTACCCGTTCAAGATCAGGAAGACCTCGAGCGCCGCATGGCCCACGCGCTCGTTGCCGTCGATGAACGGATGATTCGAGATCAGCGAGAATCCCAGCGCGACAGCCTTGTCGATGATCGACGGGTAGAGGTCTGCACGGTCGAAGCTCTGCCGAGGCTGCGCGATTGCAGACTCGAGCAAGCCGAGATCGCGGACACCGCGCCGCCTGCGGAGCTGGCCGCGATCCGTTCATGCAGAGTCAGTATCTCACGAAGCGAGAGGTATCGCGTCACGCCAGGCGCCGGTAGAGCTCCCGGTTCTTCTCGAGCACGCGCGTCGCCGCTCAGTCGAAATCAGGCCCCTCGGAAGCGATGAGGTCCATCACCGCCGCGAGCGCGAGCTGCTCGGGCTCGACTCCGAGGCGGTCGGCTCCCTCGCGCAGTCGGTTCGCCTGCTCGTCGGAAAGTTCGATGGCGAGTTTCATGGGCACTCCGGCTTCGCGGTCGGCGGGTCCGACGTGGATATCCTGTCCGCGCTGATCACGGAGGCTAGCAGGCAGGAGGAGGACGCCTGGCGCCGCCCCTGATTCACGGGCAACGGGTGTCCGGGCGCCGACCGCACCCGGGTGCAGATTCGCCTTCCCATCGGAGCGCCGCGGCGGCCGTCGCACCATCGCCGAAACCGGAAAGCCCCGGTAGGCGATCGTCCGGATGTCCTGCACGCCCTGGAACGTCGGGTGTAGGAAGTATGAGAGTGATTTTCTCTACCGCCGATAGACTCATTCAGGTCAACTGGGCCCGACCTGGGGCCCGTCCGGATCGCCGGAAGCGCTCGCTCTCCCGACGAGCCGGGATCAACGCCGAGCGGCCGCCGCACGCCCGCGAACGTCGCGCCTCGCTCACTCCTCCATCAATCGCGGCGGGCCGTGCTTCGCGATCCAGTCCGCGACGATCGCCTCTCCGCGCTCGCGATCGGGGGCCGACAGATCCCCGACCCTCTCATCGATCAGACGCTTCGCGTTCGCCTCGCCGGCATCGGCCGCCAGCTTGAGATAGGCCCAGCCCCTCGCCCGATCCACCGGACCCCCCTCCCCGGTGTAGAGCATGATCCCGAGCCCTCGAAGCGGAGGAGCGAGGTTCCGCGCAACGCCCCGCGCATACCAGTCCCGGGCCTCCGCGTCGTTCTCGTCCACTCCCTGCCCGACCGCGAGCATCACCGCGACTGAGATCTCGCCGCGCGGATCGCCCGCCTCCGCGGCGCGACGGATCCACTGATAGGCCGCCGTCTCGTCTCTCGTCGCACCCCAGCCATTCAGCAACGCCATACCCACGCTCCACTGCCCGCCCGGAATCCCCCCTTCGGCGGACTTCAGGAAGTGCTGATAGGCCTTGGTCCGATCGATCTTCCGTCCGCCCCAGCCGTTCTCGAAGGTCCGGCCCAGCAGATTGGCTCCCGATCAATCTCAGCCCGATATCGAAACTCTCTCGTCGTGGCACCACGATTCAGCCCGTCGTCGACGAATCGACCTTGCCGGGAAGCGGGGGAGATCGTTGCCTGCGAACGAGTCCCAGCAAATGCCCACGACCCACGGCTCGTAAGGCAGCGGAAGTCGGAGGGAGATTACAGGCGAGCTGCGATGGTCGAGCGCTTCTTCGCGACGCCCAATCGCGCTGCGCGACCACGCAATCACATCCGCTGAGCCTGATCTTCGGCGTCTCCTCCGCGAATACGTCGACGATTACGGCCGCAATCGCGTCCACACGCGCCTTCGAGACAGCCGGCAACCCATCCGCGGCCCGCGCCTGATGCCCGAGTCATTGGATATCCCCGGGTCGGGGGCCTTCGTCATCGCTACTCGTAGAGCGAAGATGCGTCATCGAAACGATTCATGATCGATCGGAAGCCGAAATGAGCTGAAGGGCGAATTTCGAGAACGCAGAACGATGATGACGAGTTGATGTCCGCCCCCGAAATTCGGGAGCGGGCTTGCGAATGCCCCCCTCGCTCTCGTGCGTGATCCCGGAATCTCCCCTCGAAGGAACGTCCCTGGGATCCCAATCCCTGTCGTAGGCGTTGGTCTCGGCATCATGGTCCCAAACCTCGGGCGCCTCCCTCGTCCTGCTCGGTACCGCCGGCGGCCCCGTCCTGCGCGCGACGCGTTCGCAGCCGGCGTCCCTGGTCGTGATCGGAGATGCGGCCTATCTCATCGACGCGGGCGATGGCGCCAGCGCGGCGATCGTCCGGTCGGGCCATACGCTCCCCCAGGTGCGGGCGGTCTTCTTGACCCATCAGCACATGGATCACACCGCCGGACTGGGTGGGATCATCGCGTTCAACTGGAGCGTGGTGCGCAGGACGCCACTCTTCATCCATGGTCCGCCGGGAACCGATCAGCTCGTGGAGCGGGCCCTGGCGTACTTCTCGATCTCGGAGAAGACCTTCGGCCGAGGATCGGCTTCCCCGGCGGCGATGCCGGGCATTCCAAAGCCGAAGGATCTCGCGGGTCCCGGGCTGGCCTACGAGGACGAGAACGTTCGCGTCGTGGCCGCCGAAAACTCGCATTATTCGACGGTGTGCGCCCCGAACGCCTGTCCCGACATGAAATCCTATTCCTACCGCTTCGAGCTGAAGGGTCGGGCGACTCCGTTTTCCGTCGTCTTCAGCGGCGACACTGGCCCCAGCAGCGACCTCGAGGCACTGGCGGCGGATACCGACATCCTGGTCAGCGAAGCCATCGATCTCGATTCCACCATCGTCTATTTGAAGGACCACGCCCGCCTGCCCGAGCAGTCCTTGAAGCCGATGGTGGCGCACATGGAGAAAGAGCACCTGACGCCCGAGCAGGTCGGCCTGCTCGCGACGCGGAGCCGGGCGAAGAAGGTGACCTTGACGCATTTCGTCTGGGGCAATCAGGAACGGACGCCCGACGTCGACGCAATCGTCGAAGGCGTCGCCCGTACCTATGCTGGCGAAATCCTGCCTGGCAACGACCTGCAGGTCTTTGCTCTCGACTGAAGGATCGAACCTTCCCTCTGGCGCGCGTTCTTCAAGGCTGCCTGACGATCCCGAGCGCCTCGCCATGGGCCGCGAGATAGCGCTCCGTCTCCGCGATCATCTCGGGCGAATAGACGTCCTCGAGATACACGATCAAGTCGCCCTCGAAGCGCACCGTCTCTTCGAGGGTGAGCGCGAAGTCGGGAACGCCGGCGCTGCGATAGGTCGCCGTGCCGCGCAGCCAGACCTCCGCGCCCTGCTCCCGGGGGCCTTCGACGAGCGAGAGTTCGCGGCGCTCGAAGCGCCGGTCGAACCGATTCAAGATGTCGGGAAACCAGGCGAGCATCGCCGCTCGCCCCTCGAGACGCTTCGCACCGAATTGCGGCAGGTTGACGACGTACACGGCGTCGGGCGCGAAGCTGGACTCGAGCGCCGTCCAGTCGTCGCTCTCGAACGCTTTCTCGAAGGCGGCTGCGTATTTCGCGAATCGCTGGATGTTGCTCATGCGAGATCCCCTTCTCCGAGGCGAGGCTCTGCCCCGCGATCGATGGTGGTCCGTCGATGCCCGACGGTCGGATCCATCATCCGAGCGCCGGAGACGACTTCCGACGGCGACCGATCCTCCGGACCAACCCCAGCCCCCCGATCGCCAGGCCCGTTGCCAACCCCGGCTCGGGCACGGAACAAGCATCCCCCGCCTGATCGAGGTCGGCGTCCTTCTGGCTCAGGCTGCTGTCTATACGACACACGTCGAGCTAGGGTGTGCTTGGGCCGTCTTTTCTCCTGGCCCACCCGAAATCAAGCGTAGACTACACACGTAGACGCGTCCGAAGGACGCGATTCGGACGCGGGTTCGATTCCCGCCGCCCCACCACTTCGCGATCCCAGAACGATCCCCCGCCCCCAGCCGTCCGCGAGCTCGAGCCCTACTCCACCCGCCTGGGCCGGACACCCATGGCGATCAGTCCAAGCCCCACGAGCACCGCCATCGAAGGCTCGGGAATCACCGCCACCGATCGGACGTTGTCGATCGAGAATCCCGAGTAGAAAGCGCTGAACTCCACGGTCGTGATGGGGGCGGCGAGGACGATCCCGACGAACACCGTTTCGTCGTCGTTGGGGAAGAAGACTTCGAGCAAGAAGCCGTCGCCGTAGACGATGAGGTCCTCCTCGACGTCGAAGACCTCGAGGGCGAACGCCGAGATGGACGAATGGAAGTCGAACTGATTGAAGGTCGGTACGTCCAGGGCGTTCAGACCGTGGATGTCGCCCCGGAAGAAGCCCCCCTCGACCTTCGGCGGGCACAGGCCGCCGCAAGGCTCGAGAGCGCCGTGATTCCCATCGGCCGTGATCGAGAAACCGTCGAGCACGATGGCTCCGCCCTCGTCGGGGATTCCCTGAGCGGGAACGTCGTCGAAGGTCTCGAGTGCGTGGGCACCGACGGCGGCTTCCCAGTCGAGCAGATTGTCGTAGAAGGTGAATCCGGTCAGAGCCGGGGTCAGGGCCAACAACAGCAAGGCGAACAGGCGCAGCGGCATGGCTCCCCCTTCCCAGTGGGTGACACCAGTTTACACGCGGAAGGTGGCGCGTAGGAAGAATCGGCGGGATTTCCGTCACCACCGATAGGTTCAT
>CAZFKD010000027.1:12430-16967 GCA_964519695.1 uncultured Spirochaetaceae bacterium | reverse complement strand
ATCCACGTCGATCCCGAGCGCGCGCAGCGCAAATCGCCCTTCGGCGGCACCATCGCCCACGGCTTCCTCACCGTCGCCCTCGCCCCGGCGCTCCTGCCCGAGCTCGTCGAAGTCTCGGGCTGCTCGCGGATCGTGAACTACGGGATCGAGAAGCTCCGGCTCCGGGAACCGGTGCGGGCGGGCGCGCGGATCCGACTGGGCGCTTCGATCGCGGGCGTGCGCAGCGTGCCGGGCGGCGCGATGTGGGTCTCGCTCGCCGTGAAGTTCGAGGTCGAAGGCATCAAGCGGCCCGTCTGCGCCGGCGAGCTGATCTTCGTCTATTTCCCTTAGGCGCCCGAGACCCCCTGCGCGAGGAAGCGGCGGACGGCGTCGACGAAGAGATCGAGCTGGTCGTGGTGGACCCAGTGACCGGCCTGCGGGATCTCGAGGACCTCGGCCTCGGCGACGTGGGCGGCGCGTCCGTCCTTCACCGGGTCGCCATGCCAGCCCTCGCTGCCATGGACGAGCAGGGTCGGACAGCGGATCCGCTGCCAGCGACGCTCGAGGCTCCCGGGCGCGAGGCGCTGGGGAAAGAGCGGGCGGCTCGCATTGTCGAATTTCCAGCTGAAGCTGCCGTCTTCGTTGCGGGCCATGCCGTGCACCGTCAGGTGGAGAGCCTGATCGGCGCGCAGGTTCGGGTTCTCCTCGCGCATGCGCGCCGCGGCCTCGTCGATCGTCGCGTAGCGCCGCGGTTGGCGGCGGGCGGCGCTCCGGACGGCGTCGATCCAGGCCGTCGTCATCTCCCAGAGCTCGCGATTCTCGTTCAGGGCGCGCAGCTCCGGGGGCGCCCCCATGCCCTCGATCGCGACGAGCTTGCGCACCTTCTCCGGGTAGACGCCGGTGTAATAGAGGGAGACGGCGGCGCCCATCGAATGGCCGATGATCGAGACGGGCGCGAGACCGAGCACCTCGACGAGCTGCGCGATGTCGAGCACGTATTCGGGCAGGGTGTAGGTCGAGCCCTGGGCCCAGGCGGAGTCGCCGTGGCCGCGCAGGTCGGGGGCGATGACGTGGTAGTCGGCGCGCAGCGCGCGGGCGACGAAATCCCAGCTGCGCGCGTGATCCTTGCCGCCGTGGACGAGCAGCAGCGGCGGCTTCGCCTCGTTGCCCCAGTCGACGAAATGCAGCCGCAGTCGCTGGGAGACGTAGTAGCTCGAGGCGGGGCCGACGATCTCGGTCCGGGACATACGACATCCTTCGTCTTCAAAGTGGGTCTTCACAGCGGGTCTTCGCCGTGGGTCGCCCCGCTTCGCGGATCGGGCGGGGCTCGGCGGGTCTTCGAGGCTCGCCGCGAACCGCCCGGCCCGGACCGTTCGAGCGTGCGGCGCGCGCGCCGCCGAGCCAGGTTATCCTCCACGCCACGATGAAGCTCGCCCTCGCCCAGATCAATCCGACCGTCGGTGACCTCGCTGGAAATCGCCGCCTCGCCGAGGAAGCCGCGCAGAAGGCCGCCGCCGCGGGGGCGGACATCGTCGTGCTGCCGGAGCTCGCCCTGACGGGCTATCCGCCGATGGACCTGCTCGAGCGCGACCGCTTCGTCGCCGATCAGGAAGCCGAGCTCGAAACGCTCGCCAAGGCCTCGGGTCCGATCACGATCGTGATCGGCGCCGTCGTCCGCACGCCGGAGGCGCGGCCGAAGGGGATCGAGAACGCGGCGGTCGTGCTGGCGGGCGGTCGCCGGCTGACGCATCGCAGCAAGACGCTGCTCCCGACCTACGACGTCTTCGACGAGCAGCGCTATTTCGCCAACGCGAAGGATCGAACGCCCGTCGAGGTGCCCGGCCTCGCCGCCCTGCTCGGTCTCGCCGTCTGCGAGGACACCTGGTTCCACACCCGGCCCTATCCCGTCGATCCAGTCGCCGAGCTCGCGGCCCAGGGCGCGGAGATCATCCTCAATCCCTCCGCCTCGCCCTGGCATGTCGGCAAGGCCGCCGAGCGGCGCGCGCTGCTCGCCGAGGTCGCGAAGCGCAGCGGCAGGGCGATCGTGTTCGTCAACCAGGTCGGCGGAAACGACGAGCTCGTCTTCGACGGCGGCTCCTGCGTGATCGGTCCCGACGGCAGCGTCCAGGTCGCGATGCCGCTCTTCGAGACGGGCCTCGCGATCTGCGAGCTCCCGGACCGGCCGGGCCGTGCGCTCGCGGACGTCCGCGATCCGAGCGACGTCGAGCAGCTCGAGCGCGGGCTCGTGCTCGGGATCCACGACTACTTCCTCAAGCAGGATCTGCCGCAGGGCGCGGTGATCGGTCTGTCGGGCGGCATCGATTCCGCGGTGACCGCGCATCTCGCCGTCGAGGCGCTCGGCGCCGATCGTGTCGTCGGCATCGCGATGCCGGGACCATTCTCGTCGGATCACAGCATCGACGACGCCTTCGAGCTCGGTCGCCGGCTCGGGATCGCCGTGCGCCGCGCGGACATCACGCCGATCTACGACGTCTATCGCGAGCTCTTCGCACAGCTCTTCGGCCGCCGAGACGACTACGGCCTGACCCAGCAGAACATCCAGTCGCGCATCCGCGGTGCGATCCTGATGGCCTGCTCGAACGAGGAGAACCGCCTCGTGCTCGCCACCGGCAACAAGAGCGAGCTCTCCGTCGGATACTGCACGCTCTACGGCGATACGGTCGGCGGCCTCGCCGTGCTCGGCGACGTCTACAAGCGCGACGTCTACGCGCTCGCGCGCCACGCCAATCGCCATGGCGAACGGATTCCGCTGCGCACGATCGACAAGCCGCCGTCGGCGGAGCTCGCGAGCGGGCAGTTCGACCAGAACGACCTGCCGCCCTACGACATCCTCGACGACGTGCTGTCGCAGGCGATCGAGGGCGGTCGCAGCCGCGCGTCGATCGTGCCGCCGCCGGGCTGCTCGCACGAAGTCGCCCAGTCGATCGTCCGGCGCCTCGATCGCAACGAGTACAAGCGCCGCCAGACGCCGCTCGTCCTGCGGACCTCCGAGAAGGCCTTCGGCGGCGGGCGGCGGCTCCCGATCGTCCACCGCTACGTGGGCTGAAGCGCGCCGTCGCCCGCGCGCGCGATGGCGGCACCGCTAGTCGAGCAGCTCGAGCGCGCGGAGCTCGCGGACCTGGGCCGCAGAACGCCGGGCCATCGCCATGAACATGGCATCGCCGCGCTCGGTCCGGCCGACGGCGAGCGCGCCCAGCACGGTCACGACGGGCCCCTGGAACGAGCCGTAGACGTAGTCGGCGCGGATCTCGTCGAGCGAGCGCTCGACCCCGAGCGCCGCCAGCGCCTCGCGGTAGGCGGCGAGCAGGCGCGGCTCGTGCTCGCGTCGCGCGGCCGGCTCGAGGCCGTTGCCGAGCAGATAGGCGAGATCCTGGCCGCCGCAGGCGACGGAGAGGGTCTGCCAGTCGACGGCCGTGACGACGAGGCCCGAGGCGTCCTCGCGGAAGAGCAGGTTGTCGAGGCGATAGTCGCCGTGGACGAGGGTCCGGTCCTTCGGGCGCAGGGCGACCCAGCGCCGGGCGCGTTCGGCGAAGCGCGCGAGGACCTCCCGGTCTTCGGGCGCCAGCCGGTCCGCATAACGCTCGATGAACGCGGGCGTCGCCATCTCGACGTAGCGGGCGAACTCCTCGCCCGCGCCGCCCGTCGTCCAGTCGAGTCGATCGAGCTCGGGCGCGTTCCAGAGCGGGGCGTGGAGCCCGGCGAGATTGCGCGCGGCGGCCTCGAGCGCGGCCGCGCTCGCGCCGGCGATCTGATCGCCCTGGGCCGCGGGCGCCATGTCTTCGAGGATCAGCGTGAAGGTCGATTCGTCTTCGGAGAGGGCGCCGTAGAGGCAGCGCGGGGTCCGGATCGGGAGGCGGTGGGCGAGATCGGTATAGAAGCGGGTCTCGGCGCGGTAGCCGCCGCGCGCGCCGGAGGCGCGGCTCTCGGGGCTCGGTGACGCGAATTTCCCGACGAGGCTCGCGGGGCTGCCGGGCGGGACCGGGCCTTCGTAGTCGAGCTCGATCCGCTCGCTATGCGCCATCTGGCCGGTGCCGATCGGGCGGTGGCGGAAGCTGCGGACAGAGACGTCGTGGCCCGCGGCGCGGAGCATCGCGGTCAACCACTCGGGGGTCAGGCTCGGCGCCTCTTCGATGACGGCCGGTCGGATCTCGGTCATGGCTGCGGGGTCTCGCCTCTGCGCGGCCCGTTCAGGCGGTCGCGCTCTCGGCCGTGGCGTGGCGGACGTGCTCGGCGCGGGCGCCGCGCGGACCTTCCTGGACGAAGTATTCGACGATGTCGCCCTCGTTCAGGACGTCGTACTCGCCGGCATTCAGGCCGGAGCGGTGGAAGAAGACTTCCTTGCCGTCGTCGCCGCGGATGAATCCGAAGCCCCGATCGCGCACCATCTTCTTGATCTTGCCGCGCGACTTCGGCCCGGTCGGCATCGGCGCTGCGACCCCGCCGCCCGGCGCCGGCGTCCGCTTGCGACCGCGGCCGCCGCCGCCGCGCCGCGCCCCCGGCGAGCGGAAACGATCGGTCGCGACGAACTCGCTGCGGA
>CAZFKD010000027.1:11856-12420 GCA_964519695.1 uncultured Spirochaetaceae bacterium | reverse complement strand
GGAAGAGGTCGATGGGAACGGTCAGGTCCTGCAGCCCGTCCTGCTCGGGCGAGAGCAGCACTTCGTCGTCCTCGGCCTCGACGACGCTGTAGCGAAGACCGGTATTCTTGTGCGTCACGAACAGGCCGGATTCGATTTCGTCGAGTGTCAACATGACGCGTCTCCATTCAGGGGCGGCTGGGCCGGACCGGTCGGGCCGGGCGATGCGCGATCGAGTCGGGATCGCCGGCGGTTCGCCCGATTTCCAAGGATGATTTCCGAGCTCGGAATCGATGCGGCGTTGCGAAACGGGGGCCGGAGCGGTGGGGTTGCGCTCCGAGGAGACGCGCTTCGTCGCGGCGGCTGCCCAGCGTAGGAAAGGTGGTCCATGGGGTCAACCAGCGAGGGCAGGGGGCGGGCGAACGGAAGTTGGCAGCGCATCGGGCTGGGCATGATCCTGGGGCTCCTGGGACTGGCGTGTGGACCGATGGCCCCGAACGTGGGGCCGGGGCGAGAGCCCGGCCACGGCTCCGGCTCGTCCCCCGATTCCGTTTCGGCGCCGGAGTCGGCGGCGCCCGAGCCGCT
>CAZFKD010000027.1:0-11846 GCA_964519695.1 uncultured Spirochaetaceae bacterium | reverse complement strand
TTCAGTCATTGGCCCGCCGACGCTCCGGAGCCGGTGGGCTTCTCGGCCGAGATCGCCCGGGCCTATGCGCGCTCGCGGGGCCGCAGCATCCTGTGGGTCCGATTCCACTGGCCCGATCTGACCATGGCCCTCGAGACGGGCCGCTTCGACCTCGCGCTCTCGGGGATCACCCTCCAGCCCGAGCGCTCGCTCGCCGGGCGCTTCTCGCTCCCGCTGACCCGAACCGGCGCGGTTGCCCTCGTCCCGGCGGCGAGCGGCTTGCGGAAGATTGCCGATCTCGACCGCCCGGGTCTCCGGATCGCCGTGAACCGCGGCGGCCATCTCGAGCGGGTCGCCCGGATGCTGTTCCCGCACGCGAGCGTCGAAGCGATCCCCGACAACGCTTCGGTGCCCCAGCGACTGCGCGAGGACCGCGCGGACGCCGTCCTGACGGACGACCTCGAAGCGCCCCATTGGCAGGGGAGACTCCCCGCCACGCGCGCGATCGGTCCGCTGACGCGCGACACGAAGGCCGCCTGGTTGCCCATCGGGCGCGAGCCCCTCGCGCGGGACTTCGACCGCTGGCTGCTCGACTTCGAGGCGAGCGGGGCGCTCGCCGCCCTGCGCGCTCGCCACGGCCTCGCCGAGGTCCGGACCGCCGCTGCGATCCCGGCCCTGCTCGCGAAGCTCGACGAACGGCTCGCCCTGATGCCGAAGGTCGCACGCGCGAAGGCCATCCTCGCGCTGCCCGTCGCCGACGGCGCGCAAGAAGAGCGCGTCCACGAATCCCTCCGCTGCGCGATCGAACGCGCCGCGGTCGAGCGCGGCACCGAACCGCCCAGCGACACCGATCGACGTCGCTTCGTCGACGCCCTGCTGCGCGCGGCGCGCTTCGTCCAGGAGCGCGAGCTCGCCGTCGGGGCATCGGATCACGCCTCCGCGGCCGAAGGAAGATCGACGGCCGCGCCGGCGGAGGCGCCCGCCCGATCGACGACCGCCGAACGCGACGCCGCCCGGCGCACTCTCGACGAGCGCATCCGCCCCGCAATCGGCTTCGTCAGCGAGCGCATCGCCTGGCTCGTCGTCGCCGCCCGGACGTCGTCCGAGACCGCGCCACCGGACGCGCTCGCACAGGCGCTCGCCCGCCACGCCCTGCCCGCTGCCATCGAGGCCCAGCTCGGCGCCGCGCTCGCGGCGCTGCTCGCGCCGCCGATCCGAACGGAGCTCAAGACCCTCCCGAGCGCCAGAACACCCGCGCCCACATCCCGAGCAGCATCGGAACCCCGAGGCAGAGCCCCCAGCGCGTGAGCGCGAACGGCAGCCCGAGCATCGGGATCTCCCAGGCGATCAGCCGATGGATCGCGAGCAGCCCCCACGACGCCACGAACGCGACGACCGCAGGCGGCGCGGCCCCCGCGCGCAGCATCCCCGCCGCGAGCGGCATCGAGACGAACGGCCCCGCCGGCGTGACGAGCCCGACCGCGCTCGCGAGCGCGAGCCCCTTCCAGCCCGAATGTTCGCCGAGCGCCGCCGACACCCACGCCCGGGGCAACAGGCTCTCGACGAGACCCGCAACGAGAAAGGATACGAACAGCACCAGCACGAAGCGCAGAAACTGCCGCGTGCCCCCGCCCATCGCCTCTACGAAGAGCGGCGGCCCGCCGCGCGCGAGCACGACCAGCGAGAGCACGGCGAAGAGCCCGATCATGATCCAGAAATTCCCGTCGAAGATCTTCACCGGTTCTCCCCATCCTTCGCCGCCGGAGTGCGCGCCGCGCCGCGGGCGCACGCCGAGCGCCCGGCGCGGGCGAGCGCTCAGTAAAAGGAACTACGCGCGCGATGGCGCGGACGGGCCTTGATCCAGTCCGCCTGCCCCGCGTTCCAGAGACGTCCATCGAGTGCGTGCGCGGTCGTCGGGCGTCCGCGCGCGGCCAGGCGTTGCACGAGCCGCTCGACGGCCTCGAGGGCGACCGCGCGAATCTCGACCTCCGGCGGCGAGCCGACGACGAGGAGATCCCCGGCATCGATCCGAGCCGCGAGCGCGCCCGAGTAGACGAGCACGCCATGACACCGGAGCACGTGGGGCACCAGGTTGTCGGCGAAGAGCGTGAGCGCATCCAGATCGTCGAACGCGCCCGGTCCCTTGCCGGCGAAGACCCGCGCGAGATCCGCGGCCGTGATCTGAGCGCGCTTGTAGAAGGGCACCTCGAGCTCGTCGTAGCGCGCGACGTCGCGATAGAGCGGCAGCTCGGCGAGCGAGCGGACCAGCCGCTCGGCCGACCGGCCCGCAGCGCGGACCAGGACGTCGAAGCGATCGTCGTGTCGAAGCGCGAGCCATTCGCCGAGCTCGCGCCAGGCGCGCGCATACAGCGTCATCAGCTCCGCCACCTCGGGCAGGTCGAGCGCCTGCCCGAGCAGCCGCGCCATCGACTCGGGCGTCGCCGCGCGCAGCCATGCCCCGTCCCAGGCGTCGCCGGCGAGGACCGACTCGCGGCAGGCGGTCGCGATCGAGCGATAGCCGGAGAGGCCGGCGCGCTTGCGGAGGACCGGGAACCAGCCGGATCCGAAGTTGATCGCGTCGAGCGCGATCGTGAAGGCGAGCATGCGCTCTGCTTCCCCCACGAAATCGTGCATCGGATCGAGGTCCTCGTAGTCGATTGGCGCGGCGGCGAGCACGTCCGCGAAGGACTCGAGCCGCGCATCGTCGATCCGGACGTCACGGGCGCGCCGCGTCACCTCCGCGGCGGCGGTGCGGATCGATTCGAAGAGCGATCGAGGCGCGCCGGCCTCGCGCGCGCTCATGCGCGATCCCTCCGGAGCGCGAGCGGCGAGGCCACGCGCGCGGCCGACTGCAGGGCGACGACGCGCCCTGCGAGCGGAATCGTCGCCGCGGCCGTGAATACGCGGATCGCGGCGGGCAGGCATTCGATCCGCAGCGGCAGCGCCAGCCCGCCTTCGCCGTCGACCTCCGCAGCCACGATCCCCGCCCGCGGAATCAGGCGAACGCAGCGCGCGGCATGGAACGAGACCTGCGGATGACGGCCGTGGCGGCCGAGATAGAAGGCGGGCAGGTTGGCGAGGATCGCCGCGCGGGACAGACCGCGCGCGAGCACGACCTCGAGCCGGCCATCGTCGGGCGCCGCCTCGGGCGCGACGCGCATCCCGGCCCCGAAATAACATCCGTTGGCGGCGGCGAACAGGGAGATCGGACCGTCGTGGATCGTCTCGCCGTCGATCTCGACGCGCGCTTCGAACGGGCGGTGGACCAGGACCGACGAGACCGCGCCGAGCAGGAATCCGACGCGCGGGCCGAGCCGAGGAGAGAGGGTCAGGGCGCGCTGGACGGTTTCCCCGGAGAGCCCGGCGCTGACCTCGTTCACGAAATGGCGGATTTGCCGCTCGCCGCCGGCGCCCTCCGATTCGACCCGGCCGACGTCGAGCAGCCGGAAATGACCCGCCCGGATCAGCTCGAGGGCCGCATCGATCCCGCGCGGCAGTCCGAGCGAGCGCGCGAAATCACAGCCCGACCCGACGGGCAGCAGGCCCAGGGCCGGCCGGGCCGACGCCGAGACCGCGGGCGACTGCATGAGACCCGAGACGACCTCAGCGAGCGTGCCGTCGCCGCCAGCGACGAGAATGCGCGCCACGCCCCGCGCCGCGGCCTCGGCGGCCCGAAGGGCAGCGTCCCCTGGACCGGCCGTCATCGCGACCTCAAGCGGACCGCAAACGGCCTCCGCCCGGCGGGCGATCCGCTCGGCGTCCCGACCGGTCGCACCTTGCCCGCTGGCCGGGTTCAAGAGAAGCAGCGAAGGCGGGCTTTCGGTCTTCACACCGCGACGGTACCGAAAACCTTCGCGCACGCGGCTCCATGAGCGGACGCAAACCGATCGTGACGGGATATCCTCGACCCATGTCGACCGCGCTCGGACGTCTTGCCCTCTCCATCGCCCTCGTCGCGGGACTGCTCGTCGCGGGCCATTGGCTGCGCAGCCGGCTCGGCATCGCGCTCGACATCGATTCGCTGCGCGCGATGACGACGGCGATGGGACCGATCGCGCCGCTGGTCTTCGTGTTCATCGTTGCGGCCCGCACGCTGCTCTGGCTGCCGTCGCAGGTCGTCCTGATCGTCGCGGGGCTCTGCTTCGGGACCGGCCTCGGCGCGCTCGTCGGCGGCGCCGGGCTGTTGGTCTCGGGTCTCTTCCTCTTCCTGGTCACCCGTCATGCGGGACGCGAGTCGATCGAGCGCCACATCGGCGCCAGGGGGCAGGCGCTGCTCGCCCTCACTTCCCGCCGCCACGGCGCCGTCGCCCTCGCGCTCGCCTCGGGTTATCCGCTCTCGCCGCTCTCGCCGCTCCAGGCGGGCGCCGGGCTCTCCGCGATGCCGCTCGCGAGCTTCGTCGTCGCCGCTTTCGCCGGCGGAACGGTGCGCGCCTCGACCTACGCCTTTTTCGGGGACGCGATGCTCGAGCTCGAGGGCCGCCAGATCGCCGGCGCGGTCGGCCTGCTCGTCGCGGTGCTGCTGCTGCCGCTCGCGTCGTCCGGCGGGCGACGCTGGCTGGCCGACCTCTTCGCCCGGACGGACGCGAAGCCGAAGGCCGACTGATTCGCCGGTCGACGGCCCCTGCAACGCCTTCGGTGCCGCGAGAAGCTCAGCCCCGCAACAGGTTCAGGGCCGAGCCGGCCTTGAACCAGCCGATCTGCTCTTCGTTGAGCGTATGGGCGAGCTCGATGCGGTCCTCGCTCCCGTCTGCATGGTGCAGGATCGCCTGGACACGGCCGTCCGGGGCGAGGCGCGCGAGGCCGACGAGCGAGATCCGGTCCGTCTCGCGGATCTTGTCGTAGTCGGCCGGGTCGACGAAGGTCAGCGGCAGGATGCCCTGCTTCTTCAGGTTCGACTGGTGGATCCGCGCGAAGCTCCGCACGATCACCGCCGCGCCGCCGAGATGCCGCGGCTCCATCGCCGCATGCTCGCGCGACGAGCCCTCGCCGTAGTTCTCGTCGCCGACGACGACCCAGCTCAGCCCCCGCGCCTTGTAGTCGCGCGCGATCTTCGGGAAGGACTGGCCCTTCTCGCCGGTCAGCTGATTGAGACCCGTCCCCGCCTCGTCCGTGTACGCGTTGATGGCGCCGATGAACATGTTGTCGGAGATGTTGTCGAGATGGCCGCGGAACTTGAGCCA
Source organism: uncultured Spirochaetaceae bacterium (assembly GCA_964519695.1). Taxonomy (GTDB): domain Bacteria; phylum Myxococcota_A; class UBA9160; order UBA9160; family UBA4427; genus UBA4427. The sequence continues at coordinate 6,687 of CAZFKD010000027.1, read as the reverse complement.
GGGACCGGCCATCGAGATGTGGTCGGTCGTGCACTTGCCCTTCGCCTTCAGCAGGATCGGCAGCTTCTCGAAATCGCGGCCGTCCCAGCGCGGAAAGGGATCGAGCAGCTGCAGCCGATCGCTCTTCGGATCGACGGCGACCTTCACGGATCCGCGCTTCGCCTTCGCCGGCGGCGCCTCGTAGCCCTCGTAGCTGATGACGAAGCCCTGGGACGGGATCTCGGGCGCGGGCCCGGGCGGAGCGAGCTTGAAACGCCGGCCGTCGGCGGCCTCGATCTCGTCCTTCTGCGGATCGAAATCGAGCGTTCCGGAGAGCGCGTAGGCGACGCAGATCTCCGGACTCCCGATGAACGAGAGCGTCGCCGCGTTGCCGTCGTTGCGCTTCGGAAAGTTGCGATTGAACGAGGACAGAATCGAGTTCGCCTCGCCCGACTGGATGTCGTCGCGCCGCCACTGTCCGATGCAGGGCCCGCAGGCATTCGCGAGCACCGTCGCCCCGATCGCCTCGAGCGCCTCCTTCTGCCCGTCGCGCGTCACCGTCTGGTCGACCTGCTCCGAGCCCGGGGTACACCAGAGCTGCGTCTTGATCCGCGCGCCCTGCCGGCTCGCCTGGCGCGCCACGTCGGCCGCCCGCGAGAAATCCTCGTAGGACGAGTTCGTGCAGCTCCCGATCAGGGTCGACGAGAGCTTCAGCGGATAGCCGTGCTGCTTCGCATCGGCCGCCATGCGCGAGACGGGGCGGGCGAGATCCGGCGTATGCGGCCCGACGATGTGCGGCTCGAGCTTCGAGAGATCGATCTCGATGATCTCCTGGAAATAGCCGTCGGGATGCGCGAGCACGTCGGGATCGGGCATCAGCAGCTCGCGGTTCGCGTTCGCGAGATCGGCGAGCTCGCCGCGCTCGGTCGCCTTCAGATAGATCGCCATGCGCTCGTCCCAGGGGAACATCGAGGTCGTCGCGCCGAGCTCGGCGCCCATGTTGGTGATCGTCGCCTTGCCGGTGCACGAGAGCGAAGAGACGCCCTCGCCGAAATACTCGACGATGCGGTTCGTCCCGCCCTTCACCGTGAGCAGCTCGCAGACCTTGAGGATCACGTCCTTCGGCGAGGCCCAGCCGGAGAGCTTGCCCGTCAGGTGGACGCCGATGACGTGGGGATAGAGGACCTCCCAGGGAAAACCGGCCATCACGTCGACCGCGTCGGCCCCGCCGACGCCGGCGGCGAACATGCCGAGACCGCCCGCGTTCGGCGTATGCGAATCGGTGCCGATCATCATGCCGCCCGGGAACGCGTACTTCTCGAGCACGACCTGATGGATGATGCCGGCGCCCGGGCCCCAGAAGCCGATGCCGTAGCGGGCCGCGCAGGTCCGCAGGAAATCGTAGACCTCGGCGTTGGTCGTTCGCGCCGTCGCCATGTCGGCGGCCGCGCCGCGGCGCGCCTCGATCAGATGATCGCAGTGGACCGTCGAGGGGACGGCCGTCTCGTCGCGTCCGGCCTGCATGAACTGGAGCAGCGCCATCTGCGCCGTCGCGTCCTGCATCGCGACACGATCCGGGCGCAGCAGCAGGTAGGACTCGCCAGCGACGAGGTCCTGGCCCGCCGCATCGTCGAGATGCCCGAGCAGGATCTTCTCCGCGAAGGTCAGCGGCCGGCCGAGGCGGCTGCGGACGACCCTCAGGTTCTCCTGGGTCCGCGCATAGGACTTGCGGACGAGATCGGGCGTCGTTTCGATCGCGGTCATGCTTCCCTCCCTGGCTCGTGAGCCGGATTGCCTGCAGTCATTCGCACGAACATCGAGCCGGCGTCGGCGCGGGTCTTCGAAGCGCGGTCGTCACGGGCTGCAGCGCGCGATTTCGAGGAGGGCGGCGTTTCGTGGAACGACGGCGCGTCGGACAGAACAGCGGTGTCGGCGGGTTGTGACATTAGCGCGGCCGATCGGACGCTTCATGATTGATTGGCGGATCAGGCGAAGGCCCGGGCGGACGCGTGGCCTCGCCCGGTCTGCGGCCCGCTCGCCGGCGCCGGGCAGGCTCACCCGCGGATGTCGGGCGCGAGCTCCGCGAAGAGCACGACCGCCGAGCGCAGGGCCCGCCTGAAATCCGCGAGGTCGAGGCTCTCGTTTTCGCCGTGGGCATTGCAGATCGGATCCTCGAGACCGAGCAGCAGCGCCGGAACGCCGCCGAGCACCTCGGCAAAGGGCGCGACGAACGGAATCGAGCCGCCACAGCCGACGTAGACGGGCTCCCGCCCGTAGCCCGCGCGCAGCGCGCGCTGTGCGGCCTCGAAAGCCGGCCCGGCCGGCTCGACCCGCCAGCCGCCCACCGCCTCCCGCGCCTCGACCCGGACCTCGACCCCCCACGGCGGGTCCGCCGCGAGAAAGCCGACGACCCGCGCCCGCATCGCTTCGGGATCCTGGCCCGGCGCGATCCGCACGCTGACCCGCGCCGCCGCCTCGGCGACGAGCTGGTTCGAGGCCTGCGCGAGCGGCACGCCCTCGAGCGCGATCAGGGAGAGCGCCGGTCGATTCCAGAGCCGGTCGTAGATCTCGGAGCCGCCGCCGATCAACGCGGCCGACGCGACGAGCCCGACGTCCGCGCGAAAGCCCGCCTCGTCGCTGGGCAGCGCCTCGAGGCGCGCGCGCTGGGCCGGCGAGAGCGGCGCACAGCCCGCCTCGAAATCGGGGATCGCCACACGGCCGTCCGCATGCCACAGACGCCCGAGGATCCGGGCGAGCGCGCTCGTCGCGTCGGGCGTCGGGCCGCCCCACATGCCGCTGTGGACCGGATGATCGAGGGCGCGTACGCGGACATCGACGTTCAGGATGCCGCGCAGGCTGGTCGTGATCGACGGCAGTCCGGTCGCGAGATTGGCCGTATCCGAGAGCACGATGACGTCCGCGGCGAGCCGCTCGCGATGCGCGCGCAGGAAGGCCTCGAGATGACCCGAGCCGATCTCCTCTTCGCCTTCGACGATGAGCTTGAGATTCACCGGCGGCCGCGCGCCGCTCTCGAGCCAGGCGCGCAGCGCCCCGGCGAAGACGACGATGCCCGCCTTGTCGTCGACGACGCCGCGGCCGTAGAGCCGGCCCGCCTCGCCCTCGTGCGCGACGCGCGTGGGCTCGAAGGCCGGGCTGCGCCAATGGCTCTCGCGGCCGGGCGGCTGCACGTCGTGATGGGCGTAGAGGAGCAGCGTCGGCGCGCCGGGTCCGGCGCCGAGCCATTCGCCGAGCACATAGGGATGGGCGCCATCCAGGGTCAGGAGCTCGGCGCGCTCGAAGCCCGACGACTCGAGCAGGCGCGCAACCGCCTCGGCGCTCCGGCGCAGCTGGGCCGGTGGGTACCCATCGGCCGAGACGCTCGGGATTCGCGCGAGCGCTGCGAGCTCTTCGACGCGCGCCTCGAAATGACCGTCGAGCCAGGCGAGCGCAGCCGTCGGGTCCGGCGGCTGTGATGCGCGTTTCGCATTCGATCGATCTCCATCGGGTCGGCTCATCTCGGGCGGTCCGTCTCCATGTCGATTGCGATCGCGCTGGAATCGATCGGCTGTGGCTCGATCGGCTCGGATCATACCCGCAGGTGGTGGGTTGCGAAGACGTGGGCTTCTTCATTCTCCACCGAAGCGGAGCGCCTCAATCCGTGCCATGGGTCGACACCCGGAGAAGGCTGCGACACGCTTGCCCGAGGCCGGGCGAGACCCTGGGGGTCCACGCGGCTTCGAACCGGCGTCCGACCCGGTGCGTGAAACGATTTCTCGCTCGCAACGCTCTCATGATCGGCCGAAGGGTCCGTTCGATTCCAGCGACCCGCAGAGGATCAAAATGACCGCTCACCGCACTTCCCGCTTCCCGTCGCCCCGAGACCCCGCCGCCCGCCCGTTGCTGCGCGGGCGGGTCCGCGCCTTCCGTTCCGGGATCCCATCCGACCTCCCGGCCGTTCTCCGCGCCCGAATCGCCCTCGGCCTCGCGCTCGGCCTCCTGCTGAGCGGGGGGCCCGCCATGCACGCGCGGGCCAAACAGGCGAGTCCCGCCGCAGCCGTCGAGACGGCCGCGGCGAGTCCCGCGGCGAGTTCGCCGGTCCCGGCGATCGAGGCATTCCACGCGGGACTGCTCGAGATCATGAAGAACGCGAACACGCTCGGATTCCAGGGCCGCATCGACGAGCTCGAGCCCCTGATGGCGAAGACCTTCGACCTCGACTTCATGGCGAGCAAGACCGTCGGTCGACACTGGTCGATGCTCTCGCCCGCGGATCAGAAGCGCTGGGCCGAGACCTTCACGCGCTTCACGACCGCGAACTACGCCGGCCGCTTCACGGGCTTCACGGGCGAGCAGTTCATCACGGTGGGCGTCGAGGACGCCGCGCACGAAACCCGCCTCGTGCGCACGAAGATCGTCGTGCCGAACGAGGAGGACGTCGCGCTCGACTACCGCGTGATCGAGCGGGACGGGCGCTGGAAGGTGATCGACGTCTTCCTGAACGGGAAGGTGAGCGAGCTCGCGCTGCGACGATCGGAGTACGCGTCGGCGCTGAAGCGCGACGGCTTCGAGCAGCTCGTCACCTCGGTCGAGACGAAGATCGCCGACCTGAAGAGCCGCGGCGGATCGGACGGCTGACGACGCGGCGCCCCGGGAAGCGGGAATCGCCTCAGGGCGAGTCGTTCTCTCCGGGCTCGGCGCTCGTCCGATGATCCGTCCGGCGCATCCAGATATGGCCGACGCGGTCCTGGTAGTAGCCGCTTCGCATCGCGGCGTAGTAGTCGACGCTGCTGCTCTCGAGATCCTTGAGGCGCGCGAAGTTGCGGTCGCGGAGCGTCAATCCCGAGCTGCCGCCGTAGATGAGGATCGCGCCCGGACTCTGCATGATGATGGGGCCGAGCGTCACGTTCATCGGTCCGAGGACGTAGAAGGTCGGCTGGAAGAATCCGTCGACGAAGCCGCCGAACCCGTCGCGCACGTTCGAGGGCCCGAGGATCGGAAACATCAGGTACGGACCGCTCGGCGTACCCGCGAGCGCGAGCGTCTGTCCGAAATCCGATTCGTGGCCCGGGAGACCGAACTTCTCGGCGACGTCGAAGAGGCCGACGACCCCGAGCGAGGAATTGATCACGAGCCGGGCGGCCGTCGCCCCCGCGTCCTTCCATTCGAGCTGCAGACAGTCGTTCACGAGCGTCTTCGTCGAGCCCAGATTGAGGAAGAACCTCGAGATCGCGTTGCGCGCCGGCTTCGGCACGACGAACTGATAGGCCTCGGTCACCGGATCGAGGATCCATCGGTCGACCTGGCGGTTGAATGCGAGCACGCCGCGATTGGTCGACTCGAAGGGATCCGGATAGCTCCCGGGTGCGGCCTCGAGATCCTCGTCGAAGGCCTCGTCGAAGAGCGGATCGGGCTCGGCGCCGCCGCCCTCGTCCCCGCGCGCCGATTCCGGCACAGAGAGAATCAGCCCCGCAAGGGCGAGCGCGGCCAGCCCGCAGCGCGCGAGGCCCGCGGGCCCCGCGGGCCAGCTCGATCGATTGCGCCTCATCCGGCGACACCCCCTCGTGGACACACTTTATCGGACTCGCGCGAAGATCCGACGTCTGCGGTAGGTTTCCGCAGCCCTCGTGGCCCACCTTTTCGCTGCGATCCGATCGCGGCGTACTCGCGCCCCGGTATGGAGCCGTGACGCCCGAGGTCGAAGCGCCGCCGACGCCGGCGCGGAACGCGATCCCCCGAAGGAACCGGAGACCGCCGACGACGCCGCTCCGCGGAGCGTGCGCCCCGCCGAGCGGCCCTAAAGTCCGGCTTGAGTATTTACGCATGGGGATCAAAGCCCGATCGTAGGCGGCGCGGCAGGTTCGAACCGGGCAGGCCCGAAGGAGTGAGCTTGGACGTCTTCCAGAAGTGCAGGAATTTCACGCGCGCCCGGGACGCACGCGCCGCCGGCCACTACCTGATGTACCGCGAGATCGGATCGCCGCAGGATCCGGTCGTCACCATGAACGGCCAGAAGGTCGTCATGCTCGGCTCGAACAACTATCTCGGGCTCACGAGCCACCCCAAAGTCAAGGCCGCCGCGATCCGCGCGACGGAGAAGTACGGCACGGGCTGCGCCGGCTCGCGCCTCCTCAACGGCACCCTCGACATCCACGTCGCCCTCGAGCGCCGGCTCGCCGCCTTCATGAAGCGCGAGGCCTCGCTGATCTTCTCGACCGGCTACGGCGTCAACGTCGGCGTGCTCTCCTGCCTTCTCTCGCGCCACGACCTCGCCTTCCTCGACGCGATGGACCACGCCTCGATCATCGACGGCGTGCAGCTCTCGTTCGGCAAGTCCTACAAATTCCGCCACAACGACCCCGCCGATCTCGAGAAGAAGCTCCGCCTCGCGGATCCGAACAAGGGCAAGCTGATCGCGATCGACGGCGTCTTCTCGATGGAAGGCGACATCGCCCCCCTGCCGGAAATCGTTCGACACAAAAACGCGTACGGAGCCCGCCTCTTCGTCGACGAGGCTCACAGCCTCGGCGTCTTCGGCGCGAACGGCCGCGGCATCTGCGAGCACTTCGGCCTCGAATCCGAGGTCGACCTCGTGATGGGCACCTTCTCTAAATCCCTCGCCACCGTCGGCGGCTTCGTCGCCGGAACCGCCGAGGTGATCGACTACATCCAGCACAACGCCCGCGCCCAGATCTTCACCGCCGCCATCCC
>CAZFKD010000026.1:0-17016 GCA_964519695.1 uncultured Spirochaetaceae bacterium | reverse complement strand
GCCACTTGTACGGTTTCATGTTCGCGGTCACACTCGATCCGTCCGGCGACCGTGATCCATGGCACGGCTGACGATGAACCTCGCCAGCATGGCGCTGCACGACCGCCTCCACGGGCTCGTCAACATCCCGGACGCCGCAACCGCGACAGCGATCGAAGCCCATCCGCTCGAATCGATGCGCGAGGGCGACGTCTTCGTCATGAACGACTGCTTTCGCGGCGGCATCCACGCCAACGATCTGCTCGTCTTCCGCCCCGTCTTCATCGCCGGCCGCGTGCGCTTCTTCACGGGCACGCTGATCCACGTCTCCGATCTCGGCGGCTCGTCCGCCGGCGGCATCGTACCCGGCGCGACGGACGTCTTCGCCGAGGGCCTCCAGCTCCCGCCGGTCAAGATCTACGCCGAGGGGCGCCCGGTCAGCGACCTCCATCGCCTGATCGCCCTCAACAGCCGCACGCCCGACCGCGTGATGGGCGATCTCCAGGCCCTCGTCGCCGGCTGCCACGTCGCCGCGCGCCGCCTCGAGACCCTCGCCGCCGAGTACGGCCCCGACGCCCTCGACGAAGGCGTCGCGCGCTATTTCTCGGGCACCGAGCAGCGCATGCGCGAAGAGCTCGCGAAGCTCGCCCCCGGCACCTACCGCGGCGCCTACGCGATCGACGACGACGGCCTCGATCTCGAACGCTCGCCGGTCGTGCGCGTCGCCGTCACGGTCGGGGCGCCGGGCGAGGCGGTGCGGCTGGATTTCTCCGAGACCGACGATCAGGCCCGCGGCGCCATCAACGCGGGCTTCTCCCAGGCGCTGACGGGCGCGCTCTACGCCGTTCGCTGCTACGTCGATCCGACCATCCCGATGAACGAAGGCTGTTATGCGCCGATCGACGTCGTGTTCCGCAAGGGCTCGCTGCTCGATCCGCGCTGGCCGGCGGCCTGCGGCGGGCGCGTCGTCTCGGTGACGGCCGTCTGCGAGGCGGTGGTCGATGCGCTCTCGAAGGCGCTCCCGGACCGCGCGACCGCGGCCTCGGCGGTGATCCATCCCTATACGCTGGCGCGGCCGACGGGCGAGCGGCCCTGGCTGCTGCTCTCGTACGAATATGGCGGGCTCGGGGCGCGCGCGAGCTCCGATGGGCCGAGCGCGACGGGCTCGTTCTTTCTCGGCGGACGCAACGTCGTGCCCCAGGTCGAGGCGCTCGAGGCGCGGCTGCCGCTCGTCTTCGAGTCGCAGTCCTTCATTCCCGATTCGGGGGGCGCCGGGCGCCATCGCGGCGGGCTCGGCGTCGAGACGCGCATCCGCGTGCTCGAGGATTGCGAGCTCGCGGTCCGCAGCGAGCGCGTGCGCCTCGCGCCGCGGGGCCGCGACGGCGGGCGCGATGGGCTCGCGGGGCAGCAGTTCGCGGTCAAGCCCGATGGAACGACGCGGCCGCTGCTCGCGAAGGCGGCCAACCAGCCGCTCTTCGCCGGCGAGACCTTCGTCTTGCGGACCTCGGGCGGGGGCGGGCTCGGGCCGCCGGAGGAGCGCGAGCCCGAGCGGATCGAGGCGGATCTCGCCGAGGGGTTCGTCTCGGCCGAGGCGGCGCGGAGCGCCTATCGCCACCACGCGGGCGCTGTGTCGGCGGGCGCGTCGACGGGCCCGCGCCGGGGCGCGGCGGAGCAGGGGGGCGGGCGATGAGCGAGCGCTGCGTGCTGGGCGCCGACATCGGCGGGACCTTCACCGACATCGTGCTGACCCGCGGCGACGGTCGTCTCCACGTCGTGAAGCAGCTGACGACGCCGGAGGCGCCGGAGGCGAGCGTGCTCGCCGGGACCGAGCGCCTGCTCGCGATGAGCGGCGTCGATCCGGGCTCGATCGAACGCGTGGTCCACGGAACCACCCTCGCGACCAACGCCCTGATCGAGCACAAGGGCGCGCGCGTCGCGTTCGTGACGACGGCGGGCTTCGGCGATCTGCTGCGGATCAGCCGCGAGGCGCGGGTCGAGGACGATCGCTACGACCTCTACTTCGAGCCGTCGCCGCCCGTGCTCGCGCGGGACGCGGTCTTCGAGGTCGACGAGCGCTGCGGCGCGCGCGGCGAGATCCTGCGCGCCTTCGACGCGGAGCAGGCGCGGGCCGTCGCGAGGCGCGTCGCCGACTACGCGCCCGAAGCCGTCGCCGTCTGCTTCCTGCACGCCTATGCGCGGCCGGAGCACGAAGAGGCGATGGAGCGGATCCTCGCAGAGGCGCTGCCGGACGCGCGGATCGTGCTCTCCTCCCGGGTTCACGCGGAGATGCGCGAGTTCGACCGCGCGAGCACGACGCTGCATACCGCCCAGGTCGCGCCGCTGATGGCGCGTTATCTCGCGCGCCTGCGCGACGGGCTCGCGGCGCTCGGCATTCGCGGCCCGCTCCAGATCATGGAGTCGTCGGGCGGCGTCATGTCGGCGGCGGTCGCGGCGGAGCGGGCCGTCGCGACGCTCGAGTCGGGCGGCGCGGCCGGCGTGATGGCGGCGGCGCGCTTCGCGGCCCATGCGAACGCCCCGCGCGTCATCTCCTTCGACATGGGCGGGACGACGGCGAAGGCGGGCGTCGTCCACGACGGAAAGCCGCGCGTCGTGCGCGAGCTGCACGTCGGCGGCCGCGGGAGCTACGGCGGTCGCCGGGCCGGAACGGGCATGCCGATCAAGACGCCGACGATCGATCTCGCCGAGGTCGGCGCGGGCGGCGGGTCGATCGCCTGGCTCGATCCGGAGGGCGTGCTGCGCGTCGGCCCGCGCTCGTCGGGCGCGGCGCCGGGGCCCGCCTGTTATGCGCGGGGCGGGATGGCGCCGACCGTGACGGATGCAAATCTCGTGCTCGGCTATCTGACGCCCGAGCGTTTCGCCGGCGGCACGATGGCCCTCGATCCGGGGCTCGCCCGCGCGGCGATCGCGCGGGAGATCGCCGAGCCGCTCGGCACGAGCGTGGTGCGCGCGGCGTGGTCGATCCACGAGATCGCCAACGCGAACATGGCCGCGGCGGTCCACGTCGTCACCGTGCAGCAGGGCATCGATCCGCGCGATCATCTGCTCGTCTGCTTTGGCGGTGCCGGGCCGATGCACGCCGCGGGCCTCGCGCGCCGCTTCGGCATCGACCACGTCGTCGCACCGCCCGAGGCCGGCGTCGCCTCGGCGATCGGCATGCAGGCGACCGACCTCACGATCGAGCACGGCCAGACCCATTGGATCGCCGCCGCCGACCTGATGCCCGAGGCGGCGGAAGGGATCTTCGAGCGCACGCTCGCCATCGCCCGCGAGAAGATGGGACTCGGCGGGCCGGACGCCCCGCTCGCCCGGACGCTCGAGATCGAGCGGCTGATCGATGCGCGCTTCGTCGGCCAGTCCCACGAGCTCTCGATCCCCTACGCGCCGGCGGCGGGCGGGGAGGCCGCGGCGCTCGCCGCGATTCCGGAGCGCTTCCACGCGCGCTACCGCGAGCTCTACGGCATCGAATCGAACGGGCCCGTCGAGTACGCCGCGTTCCGCGTGCGCCTGCGAATTCCGGTGGCGCGTGCGCCGCTGCCGAAGCGGCCCGCGGACGATCGGGCGGCGCCGCCGGTGCAGTGGCGGGACGTGCATTTCGGGCCGGAGAAGGCGTCGCGGACGCGCATCCTCTCGCGCAGCGATCTGGCTCTCGTCGGGCCGATTCCGGGGCCGGCGCTCGTCGAGTCGGACGTCGATACCGTCGTCGTGCCGCCCGGCTGGACGGTCTCGCTCGACGCGGTCGGCAGCGTCCATCTGCGGCGGGAGACGCGCTGAGCGGAGGTCGTGCGGCGCGCCAGGCACGTAGGGAGTCCGACGGGTCGGCGGCCTGGCGAACGGACCGACTAACGAGACGGCCGCGTGGTCCGCGCCGGCGCCTGGACGATCCCGTACCGGATCCAGTCGAGCTGCTCGAGGCGGACGACGGGCAGATGGGCGAGCAGCGTCGCGCGCGCGCCCGGATCGGCGGAGCGAAGCTGCTCGAGGGTCGCGCTCCAGCCCGTTCCGGCCGGGGCACCGGCCGCCCGCTCCCGACGCTCGAGCGCGCCCGCGGCGGCGAGCGCGTCGTCCCAGCGGCCGAGCTGGGCGAGCGACCAGATCGTCCGCCAGGCCGTCGAAGCATCGCCCGGCTGGACGTTCCAGAGAAGACGCTCGACCTCGAGGGCGCGCTCGTAGAGGCCGAGCGTCGCGTAGAGCATCGCGAGGCGAAGGGTCTGCGCGTCGATCGTCTTCGTCCTCTGCTGCGTGCCCACGTGCTCGACGAGCGCCGCGAGATCGGCCGGGACGACGCCGTGTTCGATGGCCCAGGGCAGGGCCTCTTCGGCGACCACGTCGACGACGAATCCGCGCTCGCGGTCGAATGGGACACCGGCCCGCATGTAGTAGTCGGCAACTCGATCGAGATTCGCGTCGTTCCGTGGATTGCGCCGCAGATAGACCGCGTTCTGGACGTTTCGGAAGACGAGCAGCCAGCCGGGCTCGTGTTCGAGATGGCGGTTCGTACACGGAATCGGACGCCCGGGCGTCGCTTCGATCGGATAGCCCGCGCCGAGAAAGAGATCGATGCCCTGGCGGTCGAGCAGCGCCGCATAACTCTCGTCCGGGATCAGCGTCTGGCGCGCGCCGATCGCGAAGTTCGCCTGCATCGCCTCGCGCGCGACGTTCATGGTTCCGCTCGACGACATCTGGAGCTTCGGCGCTAGCCAGAAGGCGAGGAACCCGCCGAGCGGGTAGTCGTTGAAGAGGCGGCCCTCGAGACCGGCGTCGGCGAGGAACCAGGTGGCGTGGGCGGAATAACGATCTGTGGGGTAGTGGGCGGCGTATGCGGCGCCTTCCGCTCGCGCGACGCGCGAGACGAGCGGCCAGTCGCCGACCCAGAGATGGGCGATCAGGGCGACGAGACTCGCGAGCGCGAGGGCGGCCGGGGCGAGGCTGGCGGAACGGGACGCGCCGGGCGCTGCGGCCGGCTCTGTCTCGGGCGCCGCGCGCCGTAGCAGAGATGCCATCAGCATGAGGGCGAAGAGCAGGAGCCAGAGGAAACGCGAAGCGACGAGCGAGGCGACGAGCGCTGCGCAGGCGAGTGCGAGCAGCGCGGGGTCGACAAGATCGGCTCGAGCCGAGCGATCGGCTCCTCCCTCATCATCCGCCGCGCCTGCGCCGACCGTACGGCGCGTCCAACGCTCGCGCAGCGCGAAGATCCCGGCAGCAACGATTCCGAAGACCGTGATCCAGCAGAGCGCCCAGGCGGCGATCGTCGGCGGCAGCATCGCGACTGGCCAGGCGAAGAGATTCGTCGGATTCCATTCGTCGCTGATGGCCTCGAGGCCCATCGTCTCCGCCCCGGACACGAAATACGCCTGATAGGCGCCCCGGCCCTGGGGATTCGCGCAGCCCGCAGCGAGCAGGACGAGGCCGGCGAGTCCGAGACGCGCCGCCCGCCGCAGCGCCATCGCGCGCATATCGCCGCGGGTCGTGAAGGCAGCGCCCGCGACCACCGCCGCGCAGCCGAGCACGAGGATCGGGCCGAGCAGGAAGGCTGCGTGGACGTTCGCCCAGACCGCGCCGAGCAGGGCGGCGAGCGCGATTCGCCGGCGCGACGGGCCTTCGAGATCGACGAGCAGGAGCAGGAAGAGCGCGTAGGTCGCGGCGATCGTGAACAGATCGGGGCGCAGCTGGACGAGGCGATAGGTCGCGAGAACGACGAGGCCGCTGACGCCGAGGCTCGCGGCGGCGCGGCTCGCCCCGGCGCGACGCATGGCGAGCCACGCCAGCGCCAGGACGCAGGCGACCGTCAGCGCGTGCAGCACGCGCAGGCCCGTGAATCCGAAGATCTGGTAGCCGGCGAAGATCGAGACCGATCCGAGCCAGGAGCTCGGCGAGGGCGGGCCCGGCGCCGCGAACAGGTGTGGATCGGCGGGAAGCCACGGGCCGCCGGCGAGGAAGGCCTCACCGAGCGCGAGATGGATCCAGGTGTCGTTCGCGTAGATCGGCTGGCCGGCGAGGAAGAGCGTCAGGCCGGCGAGGGCGAGGGCGACGAGATGGGTGACACCGTTCGCGGTCGCGCGGAGGACCGTCAGAATCGAGGCCCCGATCACCAGAGCGGGCGCGGTGTCCAGTTGATGTGGACACCGACGCTCGCGCGATAGGCCCAGCGATCCTGGGTGTACTTCCAGTTCGCGCACTCTTCGGGCTGGCCGCCTTCGATGTTGCACTGCTGCATGCGCGTCACGGGGGACGTGAAGATGTACGACGCATGGCCGCGGCCATAGAGGCTGAGCGAAAACGGGCCCCAGTCGAGTCCGGGGTCGTATTCGATCTCCAGGGCGGGCCCGGCGGCGTGGTAGACCTCGGTCCTTGCGTCGGAGAGCCGGATCTGGCGGAAATCTTCTTCGAGGGATTGATTCTCGCCTTGGTCGTTGGTGAGCCGGACACCGCGTACGGTCAGCGCCGCGATGTCGATCACGGTTCGGCTGTAGACGGCGGAGGGCTTGAACCGGATCAAGCGCACGTCATCGAGCGGAAGCTCGAAGGAGACGCCGATTCCGGCGTGGACCTGCGGGCCCTGATGCTGGGCGGTGATGCTGGTTCCACGGCCGACGAGGGCGCCCTCCGTCACGAGCGGGCCGCCGAGCAGGCCTCCGCCTACCGGGAGAGAGAGGGGCCCGGGATCGCCGTTTCGCGCGAGCTGGACTTCGGTCGTTGCAGGCTCGGCAACGTTCAGGTCGACGAAGAGACGCGGGCGACTGGGGATCGGTGCCGCAGGCGTCAGGACTCCGAAGGTTCCGCCGATCAGCGCGGAGGCGATGACTTCCCGCGATCGACTCGGAATTTCGAGCGCGGTCCCGAGATCCTGCGACTGACGCGGGTTCGACACCCTCGGGCCCGTCAGCTCGGTTCCGCGAAAATTGCCCTTGCCGGTATGCGCGTAGACGGAGAGGAACTCGGGATTGCCGTAGAGGATCCAGCTCGAATCGTCGGAGCCCGCGTGGGCGTTCGAGGGCGCGAACGAAGCGAGACAGACAAGAGCCAGAAGAGAACCAGCGACGTGCGACACCGCGGATCGGCCCGTTCTCGGGCGAACCAGTCGATTACGAGGCGGGGGCGAAGGGGATCGATCGACGTGTCTAGGCATGCGAGGTCTTCTCGGAGCTCCCGGGTTCGTCGGCGTTCTCTGGAGGGATGCATTCTAGTGCTGATGAGCCTGCTCCGTGCAAGGGAAAATGGCGTTGCAGGTGAATTATTCAGCGATCGACACCGACCTGAAGCCCCGTCATCTGAGCCAGGTCGGGACGACCGGCGGAGCGCTCGGGATCTCGAATGGTCCAACCGAAATCAAATGTTGATCCCGCCATGACGGACGAGTAGGCTTGCCCCCTGGTTCGACGATCGGTCGCCTCGAGACGCGCCCCGAACGATCTCGATCTGCCCGCGTCGGGCTTCGTTGTTCCGCGAGAAATGGACGGGCGCGAAAGATCCTTCGGTCTTGCTTGGTTGGGCAGTCGCAGGTGGGCAGGGCGAGTCGAGTCGGAGAGGGCGATCGAGCAGCGCAGTCTATATAAGTCCATATAAGTCCATATAGATGTGGCGCGAGAGCGATCGGTGCGATGCGGCGAGATCGGCGAAGCGTTGCGGACTGTCGCTTGGGTGCGGTTGGAAGATTCGGGCCGACGGCAGACCGGCGGAAGCCGAGGAAAACCGAAGAAGAGGGCCGTTCGGGATGAGCGGCTCTGTCGCTTGCTGAAATTCACGAAGGTCGAGGGAAGGCTGTTGTGATGAGCAAAGTTCATGATCGAGGCGCTCCCGGCCGGCTGCAGGATCCGAGTCGCTGGTCCAGGGCGGCCCGTCCGCTCGCCGTCGCGCTCGTCACGTTTTCCGTATCCGCAGCGTCGGCGCAACAGAAGAGTGCCGAGGTGGATCCGTTTGCCGGTGTCGAGGAGATGGTCGTGACGGGCTCCTCCACGGCGGATCTCCTCAACCCGTCGAGTACCGCCGCGATCGCCTTCGATTCCGCGGCCCTGGCCGATATCGGCGTCGCAGACGTCAGCGACCTCGCGAGCTATGTCCCCAATCTCGAGATCACGACCGTCAATGCGACCAACGCGTCGTTCTTCATCCGAGGCGTCGGACTGCAGGATTTCGGCGCGAACGCTTCGAGCTCCGTTCCGATCTTCCAGGACGGGATTCCGCGCAATGCGTCGGCGACCCAGCTCGTCGGACTCTTCGACATCGGAGGGCTCAGTGTCCTCAAGGGACCGCAAGGATCGGGGAATCGGCGCAATGCCTCCGCCGGCGCCTTCATCGTCCAGACGAATCTGCCGGAGCCCGAGTTCTCCGGCACGGCGAGGGTCACGCTCGCGCAGCTCAACTCCAGCCAGGCCCGAGACGCGACTCGCTATGCGTTCGAAACCGCGATGAACGCGCCCATCTACGAAGACATCGTTTCGGCGCGTCTCGCGGCCCGCTACAGCCATGAGAATCCGTTCTGGGAGAACCGCTGCGCGAACCGGGTACCGCTCGACCAGCGACCGGCTGCCCCTGCCGCCGGCAACCAGATCTGCGGTGAGTTCGTCCGGTCCGGCGCGCGGAGTCTGGTCAATCCCTTCCTCTCCCGTTACCTCGGTGAGGTCGATGATTTCGGGTTCCGGGGAACCGTGCGCGTCGTGCCCCCCGACAGCCCGCTCGAGCTGGTCATGCGCGTCGAGACCTCGCGACTGAATCGCGACTCCACGAACGGCCAGGCCGTCGGCACCGGCCAGGGCTTCCTCGGACAGGGAGGCCAGCTCGGATATCGGGATCCCGACCTCACGCGAGAGAACGAGGCGATCATCGCGCGCCTGCGGGCAGAGGATCCTTCGTTGACGCTCATACAGGCGCGCAACCTCGCGCGCCCGATTCTCGCGAAGAGGGTGCGCAAGCGGCCGCTCGATCGCGAGCCGTTCAAGGGCAACCTCAATCAGCCGGGCCGTACGATCCTCGGTACCCATTCGTTTTCGACGACCGCGACGGTCGAGAACGACTTTGCGACGACGACCCTCAATCTCGGATTCCTCGACTACCGCAGGTCCGAGTTCCGCGACACCGACCTGACGCCCAACCAGAGATTCGACGGCAACGACAACGACCAGGCCTGGCAGCTCTACGGCGATCTGTCCGTCGAAGGCGAGGCGATCGGTGAGATCCCGATCACGTGGAGCACCGGTCTCTTCTCGATCTACGAGAAGCTCGAGGGCCAGACGAAGCAGTCGGTCGTGGGCGGCCTCCAGGGCGGCGGCCCGCTGGTCGATCGCGAGATCGAGCAAGTGATCGACGGCTGGGGCGTCTATGGCGAGGCGGCCTACGATCTCGCCGAGGCGTTCACCCTGAGCGCGGGCTTCCGATACAACTGGGAACGCAAAGATTTCGCGGTTCGGAGCAAGACTCAGAACAACATCGCCCAAATCGGCTTGCCGCCGATCCTCGTGCCCCAGCGAGAGAGATCCGCGAATCAACGGACTTGGGACGGGTTCACCGGCTTCGTCAACATCGAGTACCGCTTCACGGAAGACATCTCGAGCTACGTCAAGTTCACGCGCGGATTCAAGGCGGGCCATTTCAATCCGAGCAATCCGCTGACGGCCAAGGTCCCCGGCTCCGGGTTCGTCGACCCGGAATCGATCGATTCGATCGAGGTCGGCTTCTCGGGATCCGCCTGGTCCGACCGGATCCGGGGGAACGCCAACTTCTTCTTCTACAACTACCGCGATCTGCAGGTCTTCCGCGTGACCCAGAGCATCCGCGGCTTCGCGCGCGAGGTCCAGAGCGCGGAACAGGCGCGCAACATGGGCATCGAGGCCGAAATCAGTCTCAAGCCCCTCGAAGGCTTCGTCCCAGAGGCCATCGAAGGCCTCGAGATCTCCCTGCTCGGAGCCTGGTTGGAGGCGAAATTCGTCGAGTTCTCGGTCCTCGAGCCCCGCTTGATCGGCTCGAATACGCTGGGCATCCCGATCGACTTCTCCGGCAATACACTCCTGAATTCCCCGCAGCTCTCGCTGACCGGCCGGTTCACCTGGCCAGTCGATCTCGATCGATTCGGCCGATTCACGCCCCAATACGATTTTACCTGGACCGACGACGTCCCGTTCGATCCGAACAACGGCAAGGGCGAGCCGGATGTCTTCGGGAATAATCGGTTCCCGGCGTTCACGATCGGGGCCCGCGCGTACATGCTCCACAACGTGCGGCTCACATGGACGCCGCCGGACGATCCCGGCTTCGAGCTCTCGGGCTGGTGCCGAAACGTGGAAGATCGACGCTACAAGACGTTCGGAGTCGACCTCTCCGGCATCGAGCTGCTGCAGCTGCACTATGTCGGCGAGCCCCGCGTCTGCGGCGCCGACTTCAGGTTCAGATGGTAGGCGTTCAGGGCAGCTGGTAGCCGAGCGCGCGCAGCTGGTCGAGCTGCATCCGGTCGAGCTCGATCGTCTGCTTCTCGTAGTTCGAGGTCTCGGCGATCGCTTCGCTCGCCCTGGCGCGCATCCGCTCGGCCAGCTCCGGCTTCGCCGCCAGCTGGTTCGTCTTCATTCCGTCTTCGCGCGACAGCAGGACCTCGAATCTCTGGCCGTTCAGCCCGATCCCGGAGACGTATCGATGGTCGCCCTCGACGATGCTGATGGCGGGGGAAGGCTTTCCGCCCGGCGTGCCCCAGTTCTCGTCGAGATGGGCGATCGTGGACTCCTCGCGAGCGGGGGGCGTTTCGCCGCGCGCGAGGGCCAGGATCTCCTCGAATCGGGAATATCCGTCGAGCTCGCGCGAGGGCAGCGGGAGGCCCATCAGCTCGAGCAGGGTCGGCCAGATGTCCATGTTGCTGGTCTGCATCGGAACCACGATCTCGCGTTCGAGCGCGAAAGGCAGCGAGATGATGACTGGCGTCTCGGTCGTCTCCGGGAAGACCTCCCGCGCATGGCCTTCATATCCCCTCTCTCCGAAGGCCTCGCCGTGATCGGAGAGGACGACGACGATCGTGTTCTCGAGCAGACCCCGATCCGCGAGGTATTCGTAGAGCGTCGAGACGACCCAGTCTTCGCGCAGGATCGAGTTGTCGTAGATGTCCGAGACGCCGCTGCCGAAGAGGGCCGACTCCTGGTCGTAGGTGTACTCGTGGACGTCCATCAGATGGAGATAGAGGAACCAGCGTGAGGTCTTGCCGTGGATCCGGAGGAACTCCTTCGCATCCAGGACGACGCTCTCGTCGTTGCCGTGTGCGCCGGCGTTCGGGCGCATGCGCTGGAGCTGCGGATTGATCCGGCCGGAGAGGGGTTTGTAGTATTTCTCGAAGCCCTGCTGGAAGTTGAACGACGGATTGACCCAGCCGTTGCGGTAGAGACCGACGGTCTTGAATCCCGCCTCCGCCAGGATCTCGGCGGGCATCTCCACGTCGTCCGAGATGGTCTCGTCGAACCGGGTGATCCCGACGCGCAGCGGCGTCTGGCTCGACCACAGCGACGCCATGGACGCCTTGGTCCAGGAGGACTGCGCGATGTTGCGCCCGAAGCGGATGCTCGTCGAGGAGAGCTTCGAGAGGAACGGCGTCGTTTCCCTCGCATAGCCATAGGCGCTCATGCGGTCGGCGCGCAGCGTGTCGATCAGAATGAAGAGGACGTTCGTGTCCTCCCGGCTGGCGAGCGCTTCGAGCTCGCCGACGCCCCCCTTCGGCCGGGCGCGGACGGCATCGGGCTCGATCTCGACCGTCCAATAGGCGTAGGCGCCGACGGCGGCGAGAGCGAGGACGGCGAGCGGCCAGGGCGATCGGTTCTTTCGGGTGTTCATGTCGGCCGCGAAACTATCGAATCCGCCGTTCCGGGGAAACCGGGGCGGTCGGAATGGGGGATCGCGTGGCTCGGAGGCGAGCTTCGATCGAACCGGCTGCGCGCAGGGGAATCCTGCTAAAGTGAACGCCATGATTTTCGCGTTCCTCCCGTCGGCATCCAATCAATACGGCCCCGATCTTCGTTCGTCCGTCCCGTCGTCGCGCATGTGCGCCCCGGCCGGCCGGTTCGGTGCGGGATTCTTCGTTCTCCTTCTGATTGCGGGCTGCTCGTCGTCGGTCGAGTCCCGGCTCGAGCAGGTGCGAGAGCTGCAGGCCGAGGGCAAGATGGACGATTCGATCCCGATCCTGATCGAGCTGATCGAGTCGGGCGAACGCGACGGCGAGATCCTCTACCGCTACGGCCGCGCGCTCTCGCTGACGGGCCGGGAGGAGCGATCGATCTGGGCGCTCGACGCGGCCCGTGAGGACCCGGAGTGGTTCGTTCGCGCGAGCCAGCAGCTCGCGATCGACGCGCATCGTGGCCGCAACTACGAGTTCGCGCTCGAGGTCTTCGAGCGATTGCATGCGGAGGCGCCGGAGGAGGGCAGGGACGACCTGATGGCGCTCCTGCTCGAGGCGAGGACCCTGATCGACAGCCGCGACAGATACGATCGGGCCCTCGTTCTGCTCGACGACATCATCGAGCGTTTTCCCGAGGAGGAGGCGGCGATCCGCATGAAGGCCGTCGCGCTGCTCGGATTGAAGCGACCCGACGAGGCGTACGAGCTGCTGCGCGCCTCGGGCGTCGATCCGCGCCAAGCCTCGGCCGACGAGGCGGCGGACGCCGAGGACGCGGACGCCGAGGCCGTCGCGGACGGCGCCGCACCGGATCGGAAGGCCGACTCGGATCTCTATCTGGAGTTCGAGGACGATGCGCGCGAAGCCTATTGGTGCACGGTGCGAGCCTCCTTCAAGCGCGAGGCCGGCGAGATCGAGGAAGCGACGAAGATCGTCGGCGATTGCCTCGGGAAGTATCCGAACTCGCCCGAGCTGATCTCCGAATCCGTGAAGCTCTACACCGGCCTCGGCCGGCTCGATCGCGTCGAAGAGATCCTCCGCAAGGCGTACGAGGAGAGCCCCGACGATGGCTCGATCCGGGCGGCGCTCATCGAGTTCCTGGCCCAGTCCAATCAGCCTCGGGAGGTCGAGAAGGTCCTGCGTTCGGCGATCGACGAGGCGGTGGCGGGCGGACGCGCCAAGACCCTCGAGACGGCTTCGCTCTGGGTGGAGCTCGCCGGCCATCTGATGGTCTGGGATCGGATCGGCGAAGCGCTCGTCGCCTTCGACGCCGCGAACGACATCATCGGCGACGCCGCTTCGCCGGATCTCCTGCTGCGCGAAGCGGAGGCCTTGATTCGCGCCGGGGAATTCGACGAAGCGCTGAAGATGGCGGAGAAGACGCCCGTCGAAATCCATCGCCTCATGTTGAGGGGCCGGATCGCCTTCGAGCGGGGCGAGTACCAGAAAGCCTTCGACCAGCTCGGCGAGGCGGGCCTGCTCTGGCCCGACAACGCGCCGATCCGGTACTACCGGGCGAGGGCGGCGGAAGGGCTCGGCGAGTTCGATGCCGCGATCGAAGAGTATCGCCACGCCATCCGTTCCGACAGCGCGATGGCGGAGGCACGGGAGCGCCTCGCGCGCCTTCATCTCGCCGAGGGCAACGTACGCGAGGCGGCAGCGATCCTGACCTTCCAGTCTCCGCGCAAGCCGTCTACGCCTTCGACGGCGATGCGAATCCTCATGGTCGAGGTCGAGACGCGGCGCGGGACCGAGCCCGATCTCCAGATCCCGCCGAGCGCGGCGTATCCCGCCGAGCGGATCCGGCGCGAGACGATCGACGCCATCGCGCGGGGCATCCGGTCGCGCACGAACGCGAAGGTCGCGGCCGCCGCGCTCGCGGAGTTCGAGAAGGGCTCGATGCCCCCGATTCGCGGGGCGTTCCTGCGCCAGCGGGTTCCGCTGCTCGTGGAGCAGGGAGAGGTCGATCGCGCGCTCGCGGATGCGCAGGCGGGCGCGAAGGACCGGCCGGAGGACGTCGATACCCGCGTCGCCCTGGCGCGCGCCCTGATCGCGAAAGGCGATTCGCTCGGCGAGGCCCGAGCCATTCTCGACGGAGTCCTCAAAGAGGTACCGCGCGATGCGGAGGCGATGATTCTGCTGGGCGACCTCGAAGCGAAGCGCGGGGCGCAGGCGAAGGCCGATGAAGCCTACGAAAGTGCGCTCCGGGTCTCGCCCGAGAGCTGGTCGGCGATGGCCCCGCGGGTCGCGAGTCTCGTCGCGGCTGGGCAGCAGGGCGAGGCGATCGACCGGCTCGAGGAATACGTCGATCGCGAAGCACCCTACGATGGCCGCGGCGCGCTGGCGCTCGCGCGCCTGCTTCCGGGCGAGGAGAGGACGCGCGCGCGCCGGATGCGTCTCGCCCGCCAGGCCATTCGGTTCGGTGCGGGCGAGGACGCGCTCGCGCTGCTGGCGGAGCTCGATCCGGCGGCGGCCGAAGCGATCGCGGCTCGCCTCCCCGCGCGGCGCCCGCCCGCTTCGACTCCCGGAGGCGACGAGGCGGGTGAGCAGTCCGGCGGTCAAGGCGCGAGCGAGCAAGGCGAGAAGGTCGACGAGGCTGCCCTTCCGGAGAAGGGTGGCGCCGGCCGGAGCTGAGAATCCACGAATCGGATTCGGCGCTCTACTCCGTCTCGGCGAACGCTTCTGCGATCCGCTTCTGCTCGTCGGTGGGCAGCTGGTCCACGAACTGGATCTGCTCGCCGAGCAGGTCCGCATGTTCCGCGAGCCAGAGATTCGCGGCATCCGGCTCGACCCGCTTCCATCGTTGCAGCGCCCAGAGGTATTGCTTCTGGCGCTGCTCCGCGTTCGCGATGCGGGCCACGGATTCGAGCAGTCGATTCCAGTCGACCCGGAAATTCCGGCTGCGGACGTGATGCGAGATCGCCTGGATGCGCACCACGTCCACCCAGGGGTTGGTCGAGTCCTTGTCCAGCCAATTGTCCATGTCCGATTCGTGCTCTCTCAACCAGATGCGGGCGACGTCGCCGGTCGCGCGCAGGCGCTCGACCGGGTCGGCGACCTGCTGTGTGAAGAGCCAGTCCATCGCTGCGCGGGGGTCGCGATGGGCCCAGCCGCGTGCGATCCGCGCGACGAAGGTGCGGACGTCGACGCCCTTCTGCTGCGCGATCTCGAGCCACTCGACCGCGAGCTCCGGCTCCTGGCTCGCGACGGTCTTGAGGCCAGTCGCGAGGAGCAGGCGCTGCTGATCGGGCGGAAAGGGCGCCGTCAGGGTCCACTCGAGGGATTCGCGCCGGCCGTCGCGCAGGATCTTCATGCGCATGTAGGCGCCGAGCGCAGTGACTCTGGAGCTCGAGTCGAGGCCTTCGATGAAGCCCTCGAGACCGGGATCGCCGGATTCGAACCATCCGACGATCAGCGAATCGAGGTACTCCGCGTGAAAACCTTTGTCCTGGAGCGATCGGGACGCCAGCCAGCCGGAGTCGAGCGCCGCGCGAGGATCGGTTCGCCCCCACATCCGGAGGACCTCCGCGACGACCCGGGGATGATCGAGACGGAGCTCCTCGTCGCAGTAGGCGAGGGCGCTGCTCGGATCGAAGCGCGCCCACCAGCTCGCGAAGAGCGTGTACTCGATGTCGCCCCAGGCGAGCGGCGCCGCTTCGAAGGTCGCTCGAATGCGGTCGAGCGCGTCGGGCGGGGTGGCGGCGAGGATTTCGGAGACCCTCCGCGCGCGCTCGAGGGGGTCGCGGTGGGCCAGCGCCTGTTCGAGGGATGCGTCGGGAGCGAGCGGTTCACCGAGCAGGGCGACCAGAGCCGGGCTGGTCGTCCGCGTCGGCGTCCTGGATTCCGTCGTTCCGTGTTCCTGACATCCCAGCCAGCCCGTGCATGCCAGGCCGAACAGCGCCACGCCGAGCCGACCCCCGCGTCGGGGGCGATCCTGTCTCCAGATCCGCATCGTCAATCGACTCCTCTCTCGTTTCTCGTTCACGCCAAGGCTTTTTCTTTGAGGCGCAGGGTCGCCGAGCAGGCCCTCGGCCCGATCGCCGCTCCGATCCACGAGCCCTGGCCCTCGCATCCCGGACGGGCTCCCTGATCTCCCGGGCCTGGACTTCATCGGCCGAAAGATCCGCTGATGGGCGCGGATTCTGCTCTGTCTGCCTGGGGAAGTCGAGGGTGCTGGGGCTGGTGCTTACGAGACCTGTATCCCGGCTGGCCCCGAGCCCGCAGACGGGTTTCATCGGGGCATCGTCCCCGGCGCTTCACTTCTGGTTCCCCGAGGGATCCGACTGTCCGTCAGGGCGAAATTGACCCAAAAAAATCTCCCAGGTCACATTCCGGTCATGGTAAGGTGCGCAGCGTGCTAGAGGTCGCTGTTTCTGCGGGTGGGTGGGTCTTCATTGGCTTCCCATCACGCCCATTCTCAACACCGGTTGAGGGCCTGACTGAGAGATCGAAAATTCGACGAGGAGATGCCTCGATTGGTAAGTCTTGAAGCCGGCCATTCGTTCCTCGAGCCAGTTCTGAAACCAAAGGAGTTCCTGATGTCCAAAATCTTGCGAGCCGCAATCGTGATGGCGACGGTCGGATTGGGAGCGACGGCGAGTCAAGCGCAGTCGGTCTTCATGTTCGGCAATTACCATGAGTCGAACGGCATCATCGTCAACATTCCGCAGAATCCGCCGATCGTGCCCTGCCTTCCCCCGCCGCTGCTGATCGCCCCGGCCCCCCATGCGACGGTCGGTGGCGCCATGACCTTCCAGCATCTCGACCTTCGCCCGACCGGCAGGAACGACGCGCGCTGCCATGATCGCGAGCAGCACGTCAACTTCACGACGGACCAGCCCGGGGTGTTCAACAAGCCCCTCCGCGGCAACAACAACTTCCTTAACCCCCTGACCGTAATGGGCGGTCTCAACGTCGGTGATCCGTTCACGATCCCGCCCTTCGCCTTCCAGCAGAGCCTCCCTCAGCAGGTCGGCATCGTGCTCCAGAACGTGACTCGTCAGCTCGATACGACGTTCCGGGCAGTGATGCCCGGCAGCAACCGCATCGGCCCGGACCCCGGTCCGCAGCCGACGAACCTCGGTTCGTACACGATCAAGACTCCGGGCCAGCTGATCCCGGCCCCGGCGCTCACCCGCCGCTTCTCGGCCATGAACTGG
>CAZFKD010000025.1:6249-17444 GCA_964519695.1 uncultured Spirochaetaceae bacterium | reverse complement strand
GACGCGGAGGCTCGGGCGGGCTCGGGTGCGAGCGGCGGTGCGGCCTTGGGCGCGGGTGGATTCGCGGTGACAGGGGATGGTGTCGGAATGGCCCGGGGAGCGACGGCGGCGACCGGGACGGGCGGGCGCGCGCGGGGCGGGGCCTCGAGTCCGGCTGCTGCAGCGGCTCGGGATTCGGCAGCGGACGCTTCCGTGGGCGCGCGGGGCGCAGAAGGAGCAGGGGCCGCGGCGAGTGCGGGGGCCGGTGCGTCGGGCGCTTCGACGGCGACCATGGCGCGGGCGAGCGGCTCGGCGGGCGCGGGCGCGAGCGCGGGGCGGGACGGAACGCCGGGCGAACTGGGCGCTTCGGCAGTCGGGACGATCTCGGGCGCGGCGGCGAGCGGGGTGTCCGTCGAGATGTCCGTCGAGATGTCCGTCGAGATTGGGGACTCGCGGTCGGCTGAATCGAAGAAGCCGGTGCGGGTCAGGACGAACGGGATCGCGGCGATGACGAGGGCGGCGGCGATCGCGGCAAGCACGAGGGGGCGCCGCGAGGGCGAGGTCTTCGCTGTGTCGGCGTGCGCGGCGTTGCCGACGCGGGCGGCGGCTTCTTCGGCGAGGATGCGGTTGCGCAGGGCGTCGGCGGAGCGCGGGTCGGTCGCCGGATAGCGCACCGGACCGGGGGCGGGCGAGCCGGGTTCGGTGTCGCGCGGGACGGGCGGCGCGCCGGTGTTCTTCTTGCGCGGGTCTTCGTTTTCGAGGCGGCGCAGGGCCTTGAGGATCGTGCTCATCCGCGATCTCCAGTGGACAGGGGGCGGGGGGCGCCGGCGGTGGCGGGCGGCGGAGCGGCGGCGGGGTCGGGAACGGTTCTCGGCGGGGCGATCGGAGCGGAGAGCGGCACGGCGCGAAGCGGGCCGGCGGAGACGGGGGGCGGCGACGGAAGGGGACGGACGGCGCTCGCTGAAAGGCGCGGCACGGGGTAGCGGGGGAGCTCGGCGTAGAGGGCGATCTGGGTCAGCGGGCCGACGACACCGTCTTCGACGAGGCCGGTCCGGCTCTGGAAATCGCGGAGCGCGTCGGCGGTCTTTGCGTCGAACTGGCCGTCGATGGGACCGTCGTAGAGACGGAGCTCGGCGAGCGCGTTCTGGAGCCATTCGATGCTCTCGGAGCGGCCGCCCTGCTCGAACCGTCGCGCGAGGGATTCGTGGTTCTTCCAGACGAGGACGCCCGCCTCGAGCCAGCGGGGCTCGAGCTCGGAGAGCGCGACGCTGACGACACGGCCGGGGACGAGGCCGGCGAGCCAGGCGCGGTCGCCGTCGAAGCCGGTGAGGGCGAG
Source organism: uncultured Spirochaetaceae bacterium (assembly GCA_964519695.1). Taxonomy (GTDB): domain Bacteria; phylum Myxococcota_A; class UBA9160; order UBA9160; family UBA4427; genus UBA4427. Next base: position 16,129 of record CAZFKD010000025.1, on the reverse strand, counting down.
CCAGCGGCGATCGGCCTCGGCAGTTCCCTTAGCCGACCCGGCCGCAGCGGCGGTCCCGGGCGACGCAGCTGACTCGGCGGGTGGATCGGCGGCGTCGGGCGCGGCGGCGGGGTCGACGGCGATCGGGATCAAGACGGGGTGGTCGAGGCGGCGGAGCATCTCGAAGGAGCCGCCTTCGAACGCGGTCGCCATGAGGCCGCGGGCTTCGAGACGTTCGGCGAGGGCGGTGGCGTTCGTCGGCGCGGGGCCGAGGGCGGCATAGGGGACGTCGTAGAGGTCGAGGAAGGCGCGCTCGCTCTCGGCGAGGGCGGCATCGCTCGCGCGTTCGGCGAGGATTTCCGCGAGCAGGCCGGGGGCGACGGCGCTGCGGCCGAGGGCGGGAGCGCCGCTCTGAAACGGGTCCGGGAGCGCGGGATGGCCCGGGAGTCCGATGCCGGCGGCGGCGAGCTGGGCGTCGGTGGCGCGGAGCTCGGAGGCAGGGTGGCCGGCGCCGTCGGGGCCGACGAAGCCGATCAGGCGGCCGAGGGGCGCGTTCGGATCCGCGCCGCGGCCGCGGGCCGCGACGGCGGGCGGGAGGCCTGGGCCGTTGGCGGCGGCGGAGCCTGCGTGACCCGCTCCGGTGTCGGCGAGGCGCGTGGTGTCGTCGGGGGCCGGGGCGCGGGTGCTGCGGCCGAGCAGGAGGCCGGTGATCAGGGCGAGGCCGACGCCGAAGAGCGTCAAGGCGAAATACATCCAGGGGCGCTTCACCCAGTTCGGGAGCAGGTTGCGCGCGAGCCGAGGATCGCGGTCGCCGGGGTCACGGACGTCGGGGATCTCGCGCGCCGCGGCGCGGATCAGGGCGGGGCCGATCTGGGCGGCGCGGGTCGCGTAGCCGGCGAGCAGCGCGCGGTCGCAGAGCTGGTTGACGAGACGGGGGATGCCGCCGGTGCGGCGGTGGACGTCGCGCAGGGCGACCTCGCTGAAGAGGTCCCGCGGCTCGCCGGCGGCGACGGCGATGCGGTGGCGAACGTAGGCGACGGTCTCCTGGGCGGAGAGCGGCTCGAGCTTCCAGCGGACACTGATGCGTTGTCGCAGCTGGCGCAGGCCGCGCTCGTCGAGCTTGCGGTCGAGCTCGGGCTGCCCGAGCAGCAGGATCTGGATCAGCTTCTCGCGGCTGGTCTCGAGGTTCGAGAGCAGGCGGACCTGCTCGAGGGTGTTCTCGGAGAGGGTCTGCGCCTCGTCGATGATGAGCAGCACACGCCGGCCGCGCTCCTTCTGCTCGAGCAGGAATTTGTTGAGCTGGCTCATCAGGCTGCGGCGGGCGAGGCCCTCGGCGGGCAGGCCGAATTCGGCACAGATCGACTGGAGCAGCTCGAGGGCGCTCTTGCTCGGGTTGAAGAGGAAGGCGAGCTCGATGTCGCCCTCGAGGCGCTCGAGCAGGGTTCGGCAGAGGGTGGTTTTGCCGGTGCCGACCTCGCCGGTGACCGAGATGAAACCTTCGCCCTGCTCGATCCCGTAGAGCAGATGGGCGAGCGCCTCGCGGTGGGACGCCGCCAGATAGAGGAATCGGGGATCGGGGCTCAGCGCGAAGGGCTTCTCACGCAGGCCATAGAACGCGGTATACATCGGGCTTCCGTCGGGGTCTTCCGGGGGGATCGACCGGTGCGGCAACAGTCTAACGGACCGGATCTCGAGGCGAAGCGGTGAAGCGATCGGCAGACGGGTCGGCATTTCGCTCGGGTGGATCGGTGGCGGCCAGCGCAACCGCCGCTCCGGCCGGGATTGGGACGTTCGCGGCGTTCGGGGAGTTCGACGAGGCGCTCGGATCGGCCGAGGCGGTCGGCGTCGACTCGGGGGCGACGCTCGTCAAGCTCTGCATCCGCGACCGCCGGGGCGATCGGCATTTCGCGACCTGGCCATCGCCTTCGACGGAGCGGGTCGGCGGGCTGGTGTCTCGACTCGCCCCGGATCGGATCGGGATCACCGGCTGCGGAAGCGCCGAGATCCTGGCGGACATCGCCCGACCGGCCGCGAATCCGATCGAGTTCGAGGCCTGGGGGCGCGGGGCCAACGAGCTGCTCGCCCTCTCGGGCCTGACGAAGGCGGCGCCCTATCTCCTGGTCTCGATCGGAACGGGGACCTCGGCGCTGCGGGTCGAAGGCGACCGCGTCGAGCGGGTCGGCGGAACGGCGCTCGGCGGGGGGACCGCCCTCGGCCTCGGCTACGCCCTCACGCGCTGCCGCAGCCACGACGAGCTCGCCGCCCTCGCCGCCCGCGGCAATCGCGCGAACATCGATCTGCTGATCTCGGACATCTATGCGAGAAATGCGATCCCGATCGCGGGTGAGGCAACGGCCGCGTCCTTCGGCAAGCTCGCGCGCACGCTCGAAACGGAAGACGAATCCGGGCCGCCGACCCGCCGCGAGGATCTTGCGGCGGCGATCATGACGCTCGTCGCGGAGAACATCGCGCTGATCGCGAACGCGAGCGCCCGGCTCGCCGGGGTCGAGCGCATCGTCTACGGCGGCTCGACCCTCCACGACAACCCGCGCATCGTCGAGACGGTTCGGCTGTTCTCGACGGTGATGGGCTTCGAGGCGATCGTGTTGCCGCGCAGCGGCCACGCGGGCGCGCTCGGCGCCATGCTGCTCGCGGCCTGAGCCGCAACTCGGCAGGTTCGCGGCTCGACGGCTCGGCGAACCGGCAGATCGGTCAGCCCCCAAAGAAAAGGACGGCAGGCCCGCGCCTGCCGTCCGTCGTCATCGCCTCGCGAGGGCGGGTCTCAGGTCGGTTCGCGCAGCGCCGGCTCGGTCGGCTCGTCGTCGTTGCCCTCTTCGGGGCGTGCGAGATTCCGGACCGCGCGCTGGGTGCGCGCGATCGCGGCGCGCTGGACGCGCAGCTCTTCGGTCTGGGCGGCGACCTGGCGCTCGAGTCGGTCGCGCGCATCGACGAGCTCGTCGATCCGGCCCTCGAGCGCGGCGACGCGGCGCTGCATCTCGCGGAACATCTGCGTGATCTCGTCGGATCCGGCCCCCATCATCGGCATCGCGCCTCCCAGAGCCTCGTTCGTCTGCGAGCGCGAGATCACTTCCATGCCTTCCATCGTCTTCTCCTCGGCGTCGTCGAAGAGCAGCGACTCCGACGGTTCGTTCGCTCGTTTGGCGGCGGGACGGGACGCACTCGCGCTGGCGCGAGTCGTTCCGGCCGCGAGGGACGCACTGCCCCCGGTCAGCTCGGCGAAGGGATTGCTCGATGCGGAAGAAGAGGATTCTTCTTCCTGGTCTTCTTCCCCGGACTCTTCCTCGTGATCTTCATCGTCCGACGCGAGATCCGCGTCTTCGTCTTCATCGCCCTCCGCTTTCGCGGCGCGCCGGCGGGCGACGACGAGGCCTGCGAATGCGACGGCGGCGACTCCGACCCCGGCGAGGGCCCAGGTCATGAGACCTCCGCCCTCGTCTTCGGACTTCGTCGATTTCACCATCATCGGCCGGGCCTTCGGCGCCTCGGCAGCGCCGGGCTCGGGCGGGCGAGCGTCCGCCCCGCCGGCCGCGTTCGCTGCGGCGTTCGGTTCGGAGCCGCCATCGGATCCACCCGCAGCGCCGCCATCGTTCCACTCGCTCGGCGCGTCGGTCCCCGCGTCGGCGCCGGCGTTCGCGGCCGCGAGCGCGAGCGCGATCGCGTCGGCGGACGCGGCATCGCCCCCGAGCGACGGGGCCGGGCTCGGCGGCTTGGCGTCCGGATCTTCGGTCGAAGCGAGGACGCGAGTCTGCGGGGCAGGCGATTGCGTCTTCGGGGTCGCCGGCTTCGGAGCCGGCGCCGCGTTGGCGACCACGGCCGTCGGTTTCGGTGCGGGCGTCGGCGCGATGCTCGGGGCCGGCGGCTTCGGTGCCGGCGCGGCGCTCGTGCCGGGCGCGGCCGTCGACGTCGAAGCCGTCGTGGCGCCTTCCTTTTCCGCGATGACGTCGAGGACGATGCGCGGCGGGCTCGCGAGGATCATCTCCTTGAGGCGCAGGCCGCCGCGCGCGAGACGGATCCGCGCGATCGAGCGGGGCCCGTTCGGCTCGACGACGACCGTTTCGATGAAGGATTTGCTCGACTGGATCCGGCGCGGAATGGAGCCGGCCTCGAGGGAGATGATCAGCTCCGATGTCTTCGAGTTCGGGTCGCTGCGCTCGATGCGGTAGCCGGCGGCGCGATCGAGCTCGAAGACGACGCGCGTGAATTCGGGATGTCGGCCGACGCGGACTTCGACGACCTCGGCGGCGCGGATCGGCGCGGCCGTGGCGAACAGTCCGAGCAGGAGCAGGCCGAGCCCGATCCCACGTCCGCACCCCGAGCCCCGCCTTCCGGGCGCGCGCCCGGACCGCAAGCGTTCGGTCGGTTGGTTCGTCATCGTGCTCGGCACCTCCCCGTGGCCTCGCGTTGATGGCCCGGGCTCAAATCGAAATCCGTCTCGCCCGGGCGTGCATGCAGGCTCGGCTGCACCAGCGCTGCGTGTTTCTTCGGGCAACGCCGGAAGGCACTTGACGAATTCCGCCCGCCCGGACCCCGTCGAGCCCGACCCGCATCGCCGCCCCGGACCCGCCGCCCCGGACCGCCGAAGACGCGCGAAGCGCTCGCCGCTCTCCGACCCGCTCCGTCGATGCCCGGCGAACAGCCCCGATTCCCGTCGAATCCGGCCCGCCCCGATCGCTCACGAAATCGCAAGAACCCGCCCAAGTACCCGAATTGCCTCAGCGATGCGCGGACCGTACCACGAGACCAGGGTGCCGTCGATCAGATGAATGCGATCCTGCGCCGCCGCCGGGCAGTCGAGTCGCCGCAGCTCGGCCCGATCCGCCTCGCCAAAGGCATAGGGCTCGCTCGGCAGCAGGATCACCTCGGGCGCCGCCCGCTCGATCTCCGCAAGCCCGACGATGGGATATCGCCGCTCGCCGGCGCTGCGACCGGGATCACCGCCGCTGGCCTCGGTCTCCGATCGCCCCGAGTCGTCGGGGGCCTGTTCGCTCGCCCGTTCGGGGCGCCCCGAACGGCGACCGACGTCGTTTGCGAACACGTTCTCACCGCCACAAAGCGCAATCAAATCATGGATGTACGTATCCGCGCCGACCGTCATCCAGGGATCGCGCCAGATCGCGCAGAAGACGCGCGCGGGGCGCTGGCCGGCCAACCGGGACACCGAACGCGCGGCCTCGGCTCGCTCGAGCGCGGCGAAGACGGGGTCGACGATCTGCCGTCGGCGCTCGCGGCTGGCTCCCAGCTCGGCGACCTCGCGAAGGAGCTCGGCGCCGGCACGAACGCTGCGGGGATAGGTGACCCAGACGGCGACCTCGTGGTCGGCGAGGCGCTCGACGACCCGGGCGGTGTTCTCCTCGTGGTTCGCGATCACCAGATCGGGACGCAGCGCGAGGATCCCCTCGACGTCCGCGTCCTTGGTGCCCCCGATGCGCGCAACGCCTTCGAAGGCGCCCGGCGGCTCGACACAATATCGAGTCACGCCCACGAGCCGATCGCCGAGACCGAGGGCGACGAGCGCCTCGGAGAGGCTCGGCACGAGGCTCACGATCCGCTCGAATCGCCGCTCCGGCAGCTCGACGAACCGGCGCGCCCAGCGCGGCGGTTCGGAAGGCGCCGCACGCGGCGAGGTCGGGTCGGAGGACCCGCGCGCTGCAGCCATCGCGCGACCCGGCGCGCTCGAATCGCTGCCTTCGACCATCGCCCGAACGTATCACGCGCCGATCGGGGCGCCGGGGGCCGATCGGGCGGACGCTCCGCCGCGCGCTCCAGCCTGTCGGACGGCCACGCTCCGCGGCAGAGGGCGCCGCACGCGAGGAACGAAACGGGCGGTAAACCGTTCGGACGAGCGTTCCGTCCAGAGATCCGTCCAACGATGGTCACAGCGGCGGCACCGACCCAGCAGAATCGGACCGCCTCCACGACCGCCGCCCACTTCGTCCTCGACGACGTCGCGTCCGCCGCAGAGGCCGCAGGCCGTCGCTCGCATCGTCGCGGCGTCGATGCGAGTCGGGATCGGCGGCGCCCCCTCGGTCCGCGCGGGCGCCGCTGCGATCGCCTGAGCGCCTTGTGGTGAATCGATCCGCTCTTCGCGTCGCCGCTCGGCTTCGCGCGGGCCGCGCGCGAGCACGCGCTCGACCCGCGCGCGTTCGGCGGCCTCCCGCTCCCGAAGCCGAGCCCGATCCCGCGCGCTCCCGAGCCCGACCGGACGCGCCATCACGCCTTCCCTGCCCATTCCCTTTTGCATGCCCATGCTTCTGCCCTTCTCCCCCGCAGCGCGCTGCATCGCCTCGAACCTCTTCCCGTCGGACCCGTGTTCAGCCGCCCGCCGCGCCCCGCAGGCGCGATGGCCGCGACGGTCGGGCCCGCCGACCCGGCTCGACGAGTTCGGTCTCTTCCCCGAGCCCTGGCCCGCCGACCCGGACGGCGGTTGGGGGGGACCGACCGCCCGGACACCCGAACGATCCCATGCCCGAATGACGAATACGGTCACGACCGACGACGAAGCTCGGGGGGGAGCGCAACGCGGCGAGCGGCCCGACGCTGCGATCGAATGCAGGCGAGCCTCCGCCTCAGGACACGAGAAACCTGACCCAAGAGGGTCGCGCGGCGCCTCCGCGGCGATCTCGGGTCCGGCGCCTAGCTGTCCCGGAGCTCGCGCTTCAGGATCTTGCCCGTCGGGCCCTTCGGCAGGGTGTCGCGGAACTCGATCAGCCGCGGGTATTTGTAGGCGGCGAGGCGGTCCTTGCAGAAGGACTGCAGCTCCTCGGCGGTGACCTTCGCGTCGGGCTTGAGCGCGACGACGGCCTTGACCTCTTCGCCGTGGCTCTCATGGGGCACGCCGATCACGGCGGCTTCGACGACCGCTTCGTGCTGGTAGAGCACCTCTTCGATCTCGCGCGGATAGACGTTGAATCCGCCGCGCAGGATCATGTCCTTCTTGCGGTCGACGATCCAATAACATCCGTCGGCGTCGCGATAGCCGATGTCGCCCGAATGGAACCAGCCGCCGCGGAGCGCCTCCTCGTTCGCGTCGGGCCGGTTGAGATAGCCCTTCATGATGTTGTGGCCGCGGATGCAGATCTCACCGTGCTCGCCGTCGGGCAGCTGCCGATCCCCGTCGTCGACGATGCACATCTCGACACCCCAGGCGGGATAGCCGATCGAGCCCGGCTTGCGCGGCTTCGAGACGACGTTGAAGCTCGCGATCGGCGAGGTCTCGGAGAGCCCGAACCCCTCGAGCACCTCGACGTTGAACTTCTCCTCGAACGCGTAGAGCACCTCGACCGGCATCGGCGCGCCGCCGGTCAGGCAGCCGCGCAGGCTCGAGACGTCGTAGGCGCGGTCGCCGCGATGATGGAGCAGCGCGAAATACATCGTCGGGACGCCGGCGAAGAGTGTCAGCCGATCGCGTTCGATCAGCTGGAAGGCCTGTTCGGCATCGAAGCGGGGGAGCAGCGTGTAGCTCCCGCCGAGCGCGATCATGGCATTCTGGATCACGGTCTGGCCGAAGGAATGGAAGAGCGGGAGCGTCGCGAGGGCGCGGTGGGCGGAGTCGGTCGCGGGCAGCAGGCGCGGCACGACGACGGCGCAGTTGAGCAGGAGATTCGAATGGGTGAGCTCGGCGCCCTTCGGCTTGCCCGTCGTGCCCGACGTATAGAGGATGACGGCGGTGTCCTGGGGCGAGGTCGGATGGGGCTGATCGATCGGATCCGCGGCGGCGAGCTCGCCGAGGGTATCGGCGGCGACCTCGCTCGTCGCGATCACGACGGGGACACCGAGCGGCGAGGCGCCCGCGCGGCCGATCTCTTCGAAGAGCGGATGCACGATCAGCAATCGCGCCTCGGCGTCCTTCAGGAAGTAGGTCACCTCGGGCGCCGCCGCGAGGACGTTGATCGGGACGACGGCGGCGCCGGCATAGAGGATCCCGAAATAAGCGATCGTGAACTCGGGAACGTTCGGGACGAGCAGCGCAACCTTGTCGCCGACGCCGATCCCGCGCTCGCGCAATCGGCTCGCGACGCCGCGTGCCGCCCGATCGAGCTCGGAATACGGAATCGAGCGGTCGCCCGAGCGCATGACGATGGCGTCCGGCGTCTCGAAGGCGCTCGTTCGCAGGATCGAACCCAGATTCAGATGCATCGAATTCTCCTCGGTGCTGCCGCTCGGATGGACCGAATCTAGTCGCGGTCGGCGTCGCGAGCGACTGGGTTATGTTCGGCGCGCCGCCCCGACCGGGCATTCCGGAGGAACCCGCCTGGACGCCCCGCAGAACGAGATCGCTCCGCCTGCGGCTCGCATGCCGTGGCTCCTGGTCGCCGGAGCCGCGCTCGGCCTCGCGGTGTCGGCCGCCGGGCTGCTGGAGCAGCGTACTGCGCGTCACGTCCTTTCGGACGACATCGCGGCGATCGTCGGCGAACGGCCGATCCGACGGATCGACTACGAACGCATGCTCGCAGGGGTCGAGCAGGAACGCCGGGGTCCGATCGACGACGGGACGCGGCGGCGGGTGCTCGAGCGCATGATCGACGAGGAGCTGCTCGTCCAGCAGGCGCTCGGCCTCGGGCTGGCGCAGATCGACCGGCGCGTCCGCGGCGAACTCGTGTCGAGCGTCGTCGACTCGGTCGTATCGGAAGCGGACGCCGAGCCGCCGAGCGAAGCGGAGATCGAGCAGCACTACCGCGAGAGCGCCGCGTTCTTCGCGCGGCCGGGCCGCCTGCGCGTCGAATCACTCTTCTTCTCCGCGCGGCCCGCCGTCGCGACGGCAGCCGACCCGGACGGAAGGGGCATGCGCAACGCTTCGGCGCGCGAGCGGGCAGAGGCGGCGCGGGAGCGGCTCGCGCGAGGGGAAGATCTCGACGGGGTGGCGGCGGATCGGGCCGTTCTGGTGGTTCCGGATGCCCTGCTCCCGCTGGCGAAGCTGCGGGACTACGTCGGCCCCGCGGCGATCGAAGCGCTGGCCGCGCTCGCGCCCGGTGATTGGAGCGAGCCGCTCGAGGCTGCCGGCGGTTTCCGCTTGATCCATCTCGTCGAGCGCGAGCCCGAGACGACACCGCCGCTCGCCGAGGTCGCCGATCTCGTCCGCGACGACCTCGTCCGCCGACGCGGCGACGAGGCCCTGCGCCACCATCTCGACGTCCTCCGCGAGGAGATCGACGTCGTCCGCAACGCAGACCTCTTCGCCGAACGGGGCGCGGCGACCGGGGGCGGACCTAACGTTTCGCAGTGAGCATCGACTGCAGCAGTGTCGCCAGCGTCTCGATCAGCTGCTCCCGACTTCCCGCGATATCCTCGATCGAGACGTGGTACATCGCGAGCCGCTCGAGGACGCTCGCGAGCGCCGCGGCGGCCACCATCGGGTAGAGCCGGCCGCCCTCCCATTCGCCCTCGCCCCGCGCGGGCTCGGCCGCCGACGACTCCGCGGCCTTCTGCTGCGAGATCTCGATGATCTCGGCGAAGGCGCGGACCAGCGGCATCATCGCGCTCATGCGCAGCTCGCGAAACGCGAGATCGCCTTCGTCGCAGGCGTTGTTGCGCACGCGCAGGATCGGCGCATAACGGTCCCAATGATGGATGACGACGTGGGCGAGCCTGCGTCCGCGCTCGTGTCCCTCGCGGCCGGTCCAGTCGCCCTGCACCAGCTCGACGATCTCGGGCGTGAACTCGCCGACGTGGCTCGCGAGATGGAGGACGACGTCTTCGACGTCCTTGAAATATTGATAGAAGGTCGCCGGCGACGAACCGATCCGGCGGGCGATGTCGATGACGCGCAGCTCGCGCATCGGCTTCTCGCCGAGCAGCACGACCGTCGCATCGAGGATCCGGACGCGCGTGCTCTGCGCGCGCGGACCGAGCGGCCGGCCGCCTTGATCGCAGAGGGCGACGC
>CAZFKD010000025.1:0-6239 GCA_964519695.1 uncultured Spirochaetaceae bacterium | reverse complement strand
GCGACGCCGGGCTCGTCGTGCACCGGCATGGGGGGACGCTTCGCGTGGATCGAACGGGGCGCGAGAAGTGCCGCGGGCATGATCCTTCTCCTTGTCTCCTGGCTCGAGCTGTTCGTCTGCCGTCCACTCCCGCCCGCTCGGTCGCGACGGAAGGCGGTCCCATCGACGAGGGACCCGGAAGGACTGCAAGTCATGCTCACCTTACTCGAAATCGACACCATGCTGACCAAGAAAATTCCTGAGGGGAACTCAGAAGCTGCCGTGGTCGGCCTCACCGGCAATATAGGTTGATTCTCCGATCATGCTCTCGCGACCCGGGTCGCCATCGGATCATCGCCGCGAACCGAAGATTTTTCTTGTGGACACGCGCGAATCCCGTAGCTTGTGTGTTCGAGAGCTTTCGCGAGTGGATTCTGCTTCGCCCTTCCCGATCCCCCGGGCGCACGAGAGAGTGCGGAGGGTGCCGGCCCAGATGGCGCCGAGGGGGGCGTCGGCAGGGGCGTCGGCAGGGGCGTCGAGAGTGCAGGAGGTCCGAGTCCGATGGCCAAGCTCACGATCGAGATCGACCTCGATGATCCGCAGGAAGCCTGGGACGCCCTCTACCGGCGGATCGAAGAGTTCGGCGACGAGGCCGAGCCCGCGGGCCCGGCCAAGGATCCCGCGTCCCACCCGAATCCCGTGACCTACGACCTCCTGCTCGACCCCGAGCGCGCCTTCGGCGACCTCGGCGACTTCTTCGCTGTCCTGACCGGTCGCGACTGAACCCGCTTCCTGCCCGAGCTGCCCGCGCCCGCCCGCGGCCTCATGGCTTTTTCGGAATGACGACGATGCGCATCGTCGGCTCCGGGCGCCCGACGACGCGAATCACATAGGTCCCGCTCGTCCCGAACGTGTAATGCCAGCCGTCACCCGAGGCCGTGATCGGCGGGCTCTCGAAACGGCCCGCCTCGTCGCCGACGACCACGGCCTCCGGCCCCGCGATCGCATTCGTGAAATGGACCGTCGTGCCCTCGAAGAGATTGAGGAGCACCGGCTCGAATCCACTCGCCGTGATCTTCACCGTCGGCCCATGCGCGCGCGCCGGCGACCCCGCCAGGACGGCGCAGACCGCCACGACGATGGCCGCGAGCACACGTCGGGGCTGCACGACACCGCCCTGCTTCATGACGCATTCCCTCCCGACTCCGGTGCGCCGGGGCGCGGCGACCCGCGCGACGCGCAGCCGGCGCGCTGGACCATCGCACGCGACGACACGGCCCGGTAGGCTCCCCCGCCCGCCCCGAAACCCGCGCGCCGGCGGAGCCCCTGCGATGTCGAAGCCGAAGAACCTCGAGCACGCGACGCTGCGCGAGCTCGGCACCCTCGCTGCGATCTCGACCCCGATCGCCCTCGCCCAGGTCGGCCACATGGCGATGGGCGTCGTCGATACGCTGATGGTCGCCCGGGTCGGGGTCAGCGAGCTCGCCGCCGTCGCGATCGCGAGCACCTGGGTCTGGTCGTCGGGCTCGATCGCCCAGGGCATCGTGCAGGGCATGGATCCGCTCGTCTCCCAGGCCCATGGCGCGGGCGACGGCGATGCGGTCGCCCTCGCCTTCCAGCGCGGTCTGATCCTCGCGGTCCTCGTCTCGCTGCCGCTCATGGGGATCTGGCTGGCCACGGAGACGCTGCTCGTCGCCCTCGGCCAGGATCCCGAGGTCGCGCGCCAGGCGCAGAGCTACATGACGGCCCGCCTCCCGAGCGCCGTCGGATTCCTGCTCTTCACCGCCCAGCGCCAATACCTCGCCGGCCGCGCGATCACGCGGCCCGCGATGTGGATCATGCTGCTCGGCAACGTCGGCAACGCGTTCCTGAACTGGGTGCTGATCTTCGGCCATCTCGGCTTGCCGGCGCTCGGAATCGAAGGCGCCGGCTACGCGACGGCGATCACGAATTTCCTGCTCCCGCTCGGGCTCTTCGCCTGGATCCGCGGCTTCCGGCTCCATGTCGGCGCCTGGCGGCCCTGGGACCGGATCTCGTTCGCGCCGCACGGCCTGCTGCAATCCTTCCGCCTCGGTCTGCCCGTCGGGATCCAGCTCGCGCTCGAGGCCAACGCGTTCACGATCGCGATGCTGCTCGTCGGCTCGATCGGCGTCGTGCCCCTCGCCGCCCATCAAGTCGTGATCAACATGGCGAGCTTCACCTTCATGTTTCCCCTCGGCATCGCCATCGGCGCCGGAGCGCGCGCGGGCAACCTGATCGGTGCGCGCGAGCCGGAGCGCCTGCGTCTGGCGTGTCGCGTCGCGCTCGCGATGGGCGGCGGCGTCATGGCCGTGGCGGCCGTCGTCTTCGTCGCCTTCCGAACGGCCCTGCCGCGGCTTTACGTCTCGGATCCGGAGGTCGCGGCGATCGCGGCGTCGCTGCTGCCGATCGCGGCCGCGTTCCAGATCTTCGACGGGATCCAGGTCGTCGGCGGCGGGCTGATGCGCGGCATGGGCCGACCGCAGGCCGGCGCGATCGCGAACCTCTTCTCGTTCTACCTGCTGGGCCTGCCGCTCGCCTGGCTGCTCGCGTTCCGCTTCGGGCTCGGGATCGTCGGCATCTGGTGGGGACTCGCGGCGGGCCTCGCCTGCGTCGCGGCGATCCTCTCCATCTGGGTCGCGCGAAGCAGCCGGCGTTCGCTCGCCGAGCTCTCCGTCACGCCGGAGGGGGCACACGCGGGCGTGTAGGCCGGGCGGCGATTCGGCAAGGGCGCAGACGCGCGGGATCGAGACACGCGCGCGCCGGCGCGTGCGAAGTTGCGCGAGGGCGCTGCCGTCAGTCGATCCGGATCGACTCGACCATGCCCTCGAACTCGGAGAGCATGCGCGGAAGGCTCGCAGACGCGGTCGTCGCCGTGATCACGATCGTGCCCGACGGGCCGCGCGGAAGCTGGTACTGCATCGTCGTCGTGCCCGGGAGCGCGCCCTCGAATTGCAGATACAGGACGGGGCGGCGCACGCGCTCGCGCATCTCGCACGCCTCCATCGCGATCGGCCGCCCGAAGATGCGCGAGAACTCCGTCGGGAGCGCGCGGCAGACGCCGGCCAGCTGATCGGCGGAGAGCGGCGGCTCGGCCGGCTGCAGCAGGAAGTTGACGTTGTCGACGAAGCCCTCGCTCTCGCTCTCGCGGCGGTAGAAGATCTCGAGCGCGCCGTCGCGAACACGGTCGATGACGGCGCGCCGCATCGCGAGAGGAATCTGCTCGAGGGCCGGTTCACCCCCGGCCTCGTCGTCGACGAAGAGCGCCTCGTTGCGCTCGATCTCGCCGCGGGTCAGTACGAGCCAGACCTCGGGGACCGAGATCCCGAACCCGAAGCCGCTCCGGAACTCGCCGGCCCGGGCGGGCGAAACGAGCCCGTTCGACATCGCCAGGATCAGAGCGAGGACGGGACCGAGACCGACGCGTCGCGCGCGACCGGCGCGCCCGCCTCGCCTTTCGCGCCTTGCGCGCCTTTCGCAGCCTTCCCGTGGTGCGCGCGTGACCCTCATTCTCCGCCTCCGCCGCGCTTCCCGCGGGCCTCTCGACGGGTCGGTGATCCGAGGGTCCGGCTTGAGACGACCGGCGCCCCCGCTCATTCGCGGCTTCCGGGCTAGTTTTCGCGCGAGGTCCCATGTTCGAGACGATCCGCTCCTTCTTCGATCCGCCGATCACCGCCGATCCCGAGCAGAGCACGGCGAAGCTCGCCTGGGTGGTGCGCCTGCGCTGGGTCGCGCTCGCGGCCCAGCTATTGACGATCGTGCCCGCCCTCGAATACGGCCTGCTCGAGGCCGAGATGCTGCCGCTGTTCGTCACCGTCGTGGCGACGCTGACGACGCTGAACGTCGGCACCTGGATCGGCCTGCGCCGCGGCATCCGGGGAACGCCCGGGCATCTGCTCGCCCAGCTCGCCGCCGACATTCTCGGCCTCTCGGCGCTGCTGATCCTGACGGGCGGCGCCTGGAATCCGATGGTGCCGATCCTGCTCGTGCATTCGGTGCTCGGCGCGCTGCTGCTCGAAGGGCGACTCGGGCTGATCTTCTTCGGGCTGCTGCTCGTCTGCCTCGGGTTGATCCAGTACAACGGACGGATTCCGGCGGGCCTCGCCGGGGCGATCGTCCCGGCCAACATCCTGTTTCCGGCGCAGATCGTCGTCGCGCTGGTCTTCTGGATCCTGACGGCCTGGCTTTCGCGCACGCTCGACAGCCTGAAGGGCTGGTTCGTCGACGCACAGCAGCGCAAGACGCGCATCGATCGCCTGCGCGCCGTCGGTGCCCTCGCCGCCGGCCTCTCCCACGAGTTCGCGACCCCGCTGAACACCGCCCAGCTCCGCCTCGCCCGCGTCGGCAGGCAGCACGGCCTCGAGGGCGATCCGGATCTGCGCACGGCGATCGAGGAGCTCGATCGCTGCGGCGACATCCTGCGCCACATGGCCGGCTCGCAGCTCCAGCCCGATCGCCTCGCCCTCGAAGTCGTCGACCTCGACGCGATCGCGCGCCAGGTCTGCCAGAGCATGGCCTCCGTCCACGACGAGGCGACGATCCGCTTCCTCACCGACGGCCGCGGCCCGAAGCGCGTGCTCGTCCCGCCGGTCGCGTTCTCCCAGGCGCTCATCAATCTCGTCGACAACGCGGTCGAGTCCGGGGGCCGCGAGAGCGAGGTCGAGGTCGTCGTTCAGCGCACGGGGATGCGCGCCGAGCTGGCGGTGCAGGACCGCGGCTCGGGCTGGCCCGAGGTCGTGCGCCGCCATCTCGGCGAGCCCTTCGTCACGACGAAGCCCGAAGGCGTCGGCCTCGGACTCTATTATGTTCACTCGCTCTCCGAGGCGATCGGCGCCGAGCTCTCGCTCGCCGATCGGGAGTTCGGCGGCGCGGTCGCCCGCATCTCGCTGCCGATCGTCCCGGTCGCGACCCAGGCCGAAGGTCTCGGCGCGCCCGGCATCGCGGGGACGGAATGGAGCATCCAGAATGGCTGAATCGAACGGCGGAGCGATCGGTGCCCATCCGGGCAACGCAAACGGCGAGAACGACCGGTCGCTCCTGATCGTGGACGACAACGCCCGCTTCGCCGAGACCCTGGCATCGGAGTTTCGCGACCGCGGCTACCACGTCTCGCGCGCGGCCGACATGGCGAGCCTGCAATCCCAGACCGATCTCGACGTCGACTACGCGATCGTCGACCTGCGGCTCGGTGCCGACTCGGGCCTCGACGCGATCCAGATCATCCTGCGGCATTCGCCGAAGGCGAAGGTCGTCGTCCTGACGGGCTACGGCAGCATCGCGACCGCGGTGAAGGCGACCAAGCTCGGAGCGGTCGGCTACCTGATGAAGCCGACCGACGTCGAGCAGGTCGAGCGCGCGCTGCTCGAGCTGGTCGACGACGACACCGAGGTCCCGATCCCCTCCGAGTTCCAGAGCCTCTACCGCCACGAGCGCGAGTACATCGAGTTCGTGCTCGCCGAATGCGAAGGCAACATCTCGCAGGCCGCGCGCCGGCTCGGCCTCCATCGCCAGAGCCTGCAGCGCAAGCTGCGCAAATACACGCCGCACTGAGAAGCCGCGAAGACCTCGTCCCGGCGCGCGGCGCGTTCAGACGTGGGGCGACGCCGCGACCTGCTCGAGCAGCTTCGGCTGGGCGAGCACGACCCGCCCGCGTCCGAGCGCGACGATGCCCGCATCCTCCCAGACGCGCAGATGTTTATTGACACTCTCTCGTGTCGTCCCGACCAGATCCGCGAGGTCCTGCTGCGGCAACCGGACCTCGACGGGTCCGCCGACGATCGGGCGCTTGCCGTGCTCCTGCGCCAGGGCGAGCAGGCGCTTCGCGATGCGGGCCGGAAGCGGCATCGTCTGCCGATCCTCCGCCCGCTCGGAGAGCCGCCGGACGCGCGCGGCCAGCACCACAGCGAGGCCGATCGCGGCCCGGGGATGCTTTTCGAGGAACGGCACGAAATCCCGGCGGTGGAGCGTCACGAGCGTCGTCGCCTCGACGGCGACGACCGTCGCCGAGCGCGGCTCGCCGTCGAGCAGCGCGATTTCGCCGAGGACTTCGCCCGCTCGCATCAGGCTGAAGACGACGTCCTTTCCGTCCGCTCCGACTGCAGTGACCTTGAGCGATCCGGTCAGGATCCCGAAGAGCTGATTGCCGGGGTCGCCCTTGCGGAAGAGCACCTCCTTCGTCTTCAGCTTGCGCGTCGTCGTCGCCTGGATCAGGAGGTCGAGCTCGCGGGCATCGAGGAAGGAGA
>CAZFKD010000024.1:15913-17476 GCA_964519695.1 uncultured Spirochaetaceae bacterium | reverse complement strand
TCAACCGCGCGATCTCCGAGCTCGGCATCTACCCCGCCGTCGATCCGCTCGACTCGACGTCGCGCATCCTCGATCCGCAGGTCGTGGGCCAGGAGCATTACGACGTCGCGCGGAGCGTCCAGTCGACGCTGCAGTCCTACAAGGACCTGCAGGACATCATCGCGATCCTCGGCATGGACGAGCTCTCGGAGGAGGACAAGCTGACCGTCGCCCGCGCGCGCAAGATCCAGCGCTTCCTCTCCCAGCCCTTCCACGTCGCCGAAGGCTTCACCGGCACCCCCGGCGTCTACGTCCGCCTCGAGGACACGATCCGCGGCTTCCGCGAGATCCTCGACGGCAAGCACGACGATCTGCCGGAGCAGGCCTTCTACATGGTCGGCGACATCGACAGCGCGATCGCCAAGGCGAAGACGCTCGTCTAGCGGCGCATCGCCGCGCGGCCGGCGAAGCAGGAATCGGACAGGAGACGAAGAAACATGGCGCTCGAGCTCGTCGTCGTGACACCGGAAGGCGAAGCCTTCTCCGAGGCCGTCCAGCAGGTCGTCCTGCCGGGCGAGGCCGGGCGTTTCGGCGTGCTCGAGAGCCACGAACGGTTCCTGACGCCGCTCGTGCGCGGGCCGATGCAGATCGTGAAGCCGGGCGGCGCCCTGGAATGGGCCGCGCTCTCGAGCGGCTTCGCCGAGGTCGATGGCCAGAAGGTCGTCGTACTCGTCGACGGCTGCAGCCTGAAGAGCGAGATCGACCGCGGCGCTTCGGAGAACCGGCGCGCCGAGGCTGCGCGCGAGCTCGCGCTCCTCGCCGACACGCCGGAGAATGCCGGCGAGCGTCTGCGACTTGCCGAAGTCGTCGCCCGCGCCGAGCTCGAGGTCGAGGTCGCGGGGCTCTAGACAGGGCGCGCAAGCAGTCGTCCGAAGGCCTTGCTCGGTGGACCTGCCTCGCTGCGCGGGGTTCGTGGCTCGGACGCACGCGTCGAGACCCGCCGGCGCGTCCACCGCCTTGCTGCGCATGCGCCCATTCCATCCAACGCCTCGAGCGTCCTATTCTCCGTGAGCAGATCGTCCGGAATCAACGCGTATCGCCACTTTTTGCCGCCTGTGTGATTCGAGTGATCGGCTGCCCTTCCGCACCCGATCTCGGCTGCATCCCGCTTCGCGAGAACGATCGCGTCTTCCATCGCACGGCCGTAGGGATCGCCGGTGATGATTTCGGGGCGGATCGTCGCGAGTTCGGCGGTGCCCGTGAAGACGAATTTCGGGGTGTTGGGCGTGAAGTCGGCGATGAGCTCGTCGTAGATCGGGAGGTTCGGGGCGAGGACAAAGTAGTTGTCGATGCCGCGGGCGCGATGGAGGTTGGCGATGAAGGCGCCCATCAGGCAGGTCTTGTCGACGCCGGCGGCGAGGGCGAAGCCGATCGAAAGAAACTCGTGCTCGAAGTCGGTGAGTCTCGTGTCTTCGCTTCAGATGGTGGAGAGGGCGGCGGCGACGTCGGCGCCTTTCCCGGGCGGCGCGATCTCGGTCGCCCGGTCGAGGACTTCGAGGGATTGCGGCTGGGGCGGGCGGCGCC
>CAZFKD010000024.1:3640-15869 GCA_964519695.1 uncultured Spirochaetaceae bacterium | reverse complement strand
GCGGAGGGAAAGGCGACCGGCGATCGCGTCGACGTGGCGATTCATCGTGATTCCGTCGCGCGGGCCGTTCGGCCTATCGATCGTGCTTTGCAACTCGGCTCTCTTCGCGACTCTCGCGGACTTCCTGGGCTCCCAGCGGTTCTGGCGCGACCAGCATGGGCTCCCCGTCCTTCGCGAGTACGAGCGGCGTTCCCGTCTGCCGGGCAATCTCCTCAGCGCGCTTACGCGCGCGACGCAGTGCCGCCAAACCGGCAGCCAGCCAGGGATCCTTGGCCATCGAGAGCGGCTTCGAGCTCATCGCTTTTCTCCCCAGTCGATCAAATCGGGCGGACTGGCCGTACTGTCGTACAGACCCCAGGTATCGACCAGCGGCTTGTAGATCCGCTCGAAATTGCGACGCCCGGCGTGGAAGCGGCGGCGTACGATCTCCTCGGGCACGTCGTGTCCGCCTTGTCGAACCCGAGTCTGGACCCGGAGAACCGCAATCTCCGCAGAGGGAAGGGCCAGGAACATCAGCGCGACCCGGTATCCGACCGCCTGCCACGCGGCGATCGCACGCGCATAACCCCGACCGGCGAGCGTCGTCTCGAACGCAAAGTTTTCGCCCCGGGAGACATGGTCGGCAATCTGGCGGAGCATGATCCGGCCGGCCTGGATCGCGACGCGAGCAGGATCGAAGGGCGCCAGCCCGGCGGCGATCAGATCTGCGTTCGCGAAGCTCAGGAATCCAGCACGTGGAGCAAGAACTCGCGGGCGAACGTCGTCTTCCCGGCCCCATTGGGGCCGGCAATGATGAGGACGCGTTTGCTTGCCGGTTCCGCGGTCACTGGCTCGGCTCCGCTGACCACGCGCTCGATCGCATGAGAGATCGAGCTCCTGCTGCTCCTCCGGCAGCGGCGACGGCGGCAGGCTCTCGATCTTCAGGCTGTCGTCGTCCCCGCCCCATTCGCAGCGGTCGAGGACCGCGGAAGGGAACTTCGCGCTGGGCGAGGACGAGGCCGACTTCGATCGTCTTGCCGAGGCCGACCTCCTCGGCGAGCAAGGCGCCCCGGGAGAGAGGGGAGTGGAAGGCGAAGAGGGCCGCGTCGAGCCGGTAGGGGTTGAGGTCGACCTGGGCGCCCGCGACGGCTCCGGCGAGTTGCTCGACGCTGTCGGAGGCCCAGCGCTTCGCCAGCTCGTGGGCGAAGTCCTGGGCGTGGCAGTCGTTGTAGGGAACGGGGGTAATCTAGCCCGGCCTAGCCAGAATGCCTCCCATGAAGTCTCGCTCGCGTCGTTGAGGCGGGGCCAATCGGCTCGATCGAAGCGCTCCAACGCCATCTGGAATCGCCGACGTACGACCTCATCGAGATCCTCCTCCTCATCGCGGCTCGAATCGCCCCGCCACCGACCACGGCCACGAGGTCGCCGCCTTGCCGCGAGAGGACCGCGTTGATCGATCCGCGCGGTTTCACGTGCCGACGGAAGAGGCTCAGACCCGCGGAGAATTCATCGCGATCGACTTCACAGCGCGAGCGCTCAGATTGCTCGAGCTGTAAGTCGAATCCGCGTCTCCTCTTCGAACGCACACTGGGTTCAGCGACGAGCTGCTGCGCGTTCGCGGCTCCGGCCGAGCCCCGCCAGCGCCCCGATCCCGGCCGCAGCCATCGCCGAGATCCCCGACTCCGGCACCCCGTAGAGATGCTGGATCCCCGCGATGTCGTCGGCCTTCGGCTGGCGCGTGATCGGTGCCTGGAAGTCGCCGTCCGGATCCGCCCAGTGGCATTGGCCCCCGTCGAATCCCGCATCGACAATGCCGCACATCAGCCCCGACGGGACGTCGCTATGCGCGAGGCCGAGCGCATGTCCGATCTCATGGGCGACGAGTCCGGCGAAATCGTTCAGATAGAGGAACGTCGGCGGCGGAAAGAGCTCGAAGAAATCACCTTCCTGGCCCGGCGGGATCCCGAAGCGATTGCTGATGTTGAAGACGACGTCGCCTTCGAGGGTCGTGCCCCCGTTCGGCGGCGGCGCATAGCCCACGGCCCCCGTGAAGTCGCCGGGCGCGAAGGCAAAGGCACCGATCCGGATCTGGCCGACGACGGCGCTGCCCGGATCGGCCGCGCCGAAGGCGAGCGGGCCCGTCTCTTCGATCTCGACGAACTCGATGTCGGCCACTGCCGACCATGCCGCGAAGGCGGCCTCGATCGCGGCGAGCGCAGCCGCCTCGCCCCCGACCTGCGCATACACACTCGCGAGATCGCTCGTTCCGCTCCAGCCGAAAGGGGCGACGAGCGGATCGAGGCCCGTACCGTCGGGCATCCGGCTCCAGCTGACGATCCCGCCCGGCGTCCCGAGCGCGTTGTCTCCCCATTTCGAAGCCTGACCCTCGCCAAAGGGAAAGATGTTGAAGGCTGTCGCCGGCGCGCCTAGCATGGCCAGCCCCACAAAAGCCGCCAGCGTGGCCAGCGCGGCCGGGGTCATGAGTCCCGAGATCAGCTCGAACATCCGCCGGACCAGCATCTGCGACTCCTCGAATTCCAACCGGACCGAGACGCCCCCCCAACGCTCGGCAGCAGGCTAGCGTTGGCCCCGCCCCCGGAGAAAGTCCTCCCAAGGGCCCAGGGACGCCCAGGAGAAGAACCCCATGCCCCTTCGCATCGTGCAATGGACGACCGGGCTCGTCGGTCGCAGCGCCGTCCAGGCCGTCCTCGACCATCCCGATCTCGAGCTCGTCGGCTGCTTTGCCTGGAGCCCGGAGAAGGTCGGCCAGGACGTCGGCGAGCTCTGCGGCCTCGGCCGGAAGATCGGCGTCGCTGCGACGAACGACATCGGCGCGATCCTCGCCCTCGAGCCGGATTGCGTTCTCTACATGCCGCTCGAGTGGATCGTCGACGACATGGTCCGGCTGCTCGAGGCCGGCATCAACGTCGTGTCCACCGCGAACTTCATCACGGGCCGGTCCTACGGCGAGAGGGACATGCTCCGCCTCGACGAGGCCGCGCGCCGCGGCGGCGCATCGCTCTACGGGTCCGGCATCAATCCCGGTCTCGCGAACGTGCTCGGCCTCGTCTCGACGGCGGTCTGTCGCCGCGTCGACCGCGTCTCGGTGCTCGAGTCCGTCGACGCGACGGCCTACGCCTCGGCGCAGACCTGGCTCGATATCGGCTTCGCCTCGCCGCCCGATACGCCGGGGCTTCACGCCAAGGCGCGCCAGCGGATGCTCGTCTTTCTCGATGCCGTCGAGATGATGGCGGCCGCGCTGGCGGTCGAGCTCGACGAGGTCCGCTTCGACGTCGCGTTCGGCACGGCGACCCGCGATCTCGATCTCGGCTACATGCAGATCGGGAAGGGAACGATCTGCGGGCTGAAGGGCGTCTGGTCCGGCGTCGTGAACGGCCGGTCCGTCATCGAGCTCGGCCTCTGTTGGCGCCTCGGCCAGGCGATGGAGCCGGACTGGCCGATGGAAGAGGGCTACGTCATCGAGATCGACGGCGTTCCGAGCGTGCGCGCCCGCTTCGCGATCCAGTACCCGGAGGACCTGACCGATTTCGGTGTCGCGACGGCGAATCCCGCCGTCAACGCGATCCGCGCCGTCGTCGCAGCGCCGCCGGGGATCGTCACCGCCGATCGTCTTCCGCTGGTCATGGCGAGCGGCTTCGTCGCGGCGGACTGAGACGTCTCCGGGCGCGGATCGCATCGAGCACAACGAGCTCGAGCAGCGCGAAGAGCAGGATCGCGGGCCCCGCGGCGCTCCCGGACTCGGGCAATCCGATCACGAGAGGGTCGTGATCCGAGGTCCGGAATTCGTCCGGCGCGAAGAGCGGCAAGGCCGGCGACTTCGCTTCGAAGGCGGCCTCCCCCGCATCCGCGACGGCATCGTCGTAGTCGAAGGCGGGCGGCTCGTCGGCATTGATCGCCCACGGCGCGGCGCCTGCGACCTGGGCAGCGAGCGTCGCGCTTGCGAGCGCGTGATCGAGGCGACCGATCTGTCCATCGAAGACATAGCTGTAGGCGGCGGGGCCGGCATGCCGCGCGACGAGATCGACGAAATCGTCGGCGGTCCCGGACACGTCGTCGGCACCGGCGAGGATTGCGCGGATCGGATCCTCGAAGCGCTGGGCGTTGAGATCGCCGACGATCAGGAAGTCGGGATCGCCACTCCCGGTCGGATCGCCCGCGAGCCAGTCGACGAGGGCCGCCGCTGCGTCGCGGCGCGTCCGGTTGCAGTTGCCCTGACCGTCTCCGGCATCGGGATCGCCGAGGAACGCGCAGCTCGAGCCCTTCGATTTGAGATGGGCGACGGCGAGCGTGAAGCGGCGACCGGTCGCGAGCTCCCGGAAGCTCTGGGCGACGACCGGCCGATTCCGGAAATCATCGAAGCGGGGGTCGACACTCCGGTCGAGGATCGCCGGGGAGCCGATCGCTTCGACGCTCGTGGTCTTGAAGACGAGGGCGACGCGGATCGCATCGCTGCCGACCGGGCCCGTCGGGACGAGATCGAAGGGACCGCAGCCGGCGACCGCGTTGGCGGCAGCGATGAGTCCGCTTGCTGCTGCGTCGTCTGCGTCGTTCTCCATCTCGACGAGGCCGACGATGTCGGGCTCGAGTCGACAGAGAGCGGCGACAAGCTTGACCGTCTGCCGCTCCAGCTCCGCGAAAGAATCCGCACCGCGGCAATCGAGCTGGCCGGCGGGCCCGCAAGGACCGGTCGAGTTCGAAGGCGTCTCATCGATCGTCGCGAAGTAGTTTCCGACATTGAAGCTCACGATCCGGAGCGAGCCGCCGACGACCGGCGGAGCGTCAGGGCGGGGATTGGCGTGCTCGAGGGTCTCGGAAGCGGTCTCGGGAACGAAGCGGATCCGTCCGCCTCGCTGTCCCGACGCGCCGCCGCCGGAGCTCGAAGACAGACCGTCGAGCACACCCGTCAGGTTCGTGATCCGGTCGCCTGAGCGAAAGCGATGCGAGATCGAGAGCCCCGGGGCCGGAAACGGGAGGGGCCGCCCGTGGATCAATGCGCTGTCTTCGCCGTCGTCTCCGTCGTCGAGCAGCAGGCGTCCTCGTGCGATCTCGATCTGATGATCGACGAAGCCGGCGGCGCTCGGAAGGGCGGCGTCGGTGAAGCTCCGGATCCGGCTGCCCGGATCGAGGGCGATCTGGCCGAAGCGCTCGAGCTCGAAGGACTCGGAGACGACGAGGGGCCCAGCGATCTGGACGCGCATGCTCTCGAGGGGCTCGTAGCGCGCGTCGATCGCGTCGAGCGCTGCTGCGAGATCGCCTGACGGGATTCCGGAGAGCGGGAGAACGAGGCTCGCCGCGGTCGGCATCGGCTCGCCGCGGGTGCAGAGCTCGACGCTCGTGAGGGTTTCGAGGACGGTGCGTCCCGATCGCTCCCGAGCGGTTCCGCTCACGCGGACGCGGTCGCCGACGGCGAGGCCCGCGGCGAGCCCACCGCTCGCGGCGTCGACGAACAAGCCGTCGGAGGTCGCGGGATCCCCATCCTGATCGACGTCCTCGGCCTGGACGAAGAAGCCCTGCAATGTGTCATCGACGCCTCCGACGAGGCGGGCGATGACGATGCCCTCGATCGTGAGCGCCTCGCCGGCGAGAGGCGTCGCCGAGCCGCTTCCCTGGACTGCGTGGATGGGCGTCACCGGGAGCCCGCAGCCATCGTTGTCGGCGAGAACGAGGGCACGCTGGATGGACGCGCCGGGCCGCAGGCCGGGCGGGAAATCGGCGAGCACGAACGAGACGCGCTCCGATCCTTCCGCGATCCGGTCGTCGACGACTTCGAAGAGGGTGCTGGCGCTCGTCTCGCCATCGAGCAGCTCGAGAGTCGTCGTGCCGAGTTGATAGTCGTCTTCCGAGAGGCCCGGACCGCCGCCGACGACGAGCGAGAGGTTCTGCACGCCGAGGACCGGGGATTCGGCCGTCGCCGTCAGCAGGACGATCGAGCGCTCGGACTCGCTCGCGAAGTCGGAGCTCGCGGAGAGCTCGACCCGAGTCCCGGGCGGGCACGGGCTCGGCGGCGAGTCGCTGTTCCTCGGGACCGGCGCGCCTGCGAAGAAGTCGGCTGCGTTCGCCCAGGTATCGCGGCAGCCGTCGTCCGCGCGCTGGAGCGCGAGCGTTGCCGACGCGGCGGGCGCTGCAGCGGCGCCCTCGAAGAAATCGGCGGCGCCATAGCCGACGAGATCGAGGATCCGCTTCTGCCAGGCGGGGCTGCAGGGCGTCGAACCGCCGTTGCAGGGGAGGCCGTCGACGCCACGAACGAGCGCGAGCTTGCCGCTCGTCGTCGCGAGGTTGGTCGCTGGATTGCCGGCGAAGAAGGGCGTCGGGAGCGGAATCCCCGCCCCGGTCGCGGATGCGGCGAGGCCGACGAGCAGGGATCCGCCGGGCTCGAGGCTGCCCGAGAGCCGGGTCGGCGCGCCGCCCGAGAAGAGGCCCGTCCCCGTCGCGCTCGCGTACTGGAGCGAGAGGCCGTCGAGGGCTTCGGACGCGTCTCCGCGATTGAACAGCTCGACGAAGTCCCGGTCGTAGAGCTGGCCGCCGCCGCCGTAGAGCTGGCGGATCACCACCTGCGCGCTCGCAGCACTCGAGCCGGCCAGCGCCAGGAGCAGCAGGACCAGGGATCGAACCCGAGAGCGGGCCAGCGATCGAGGATGGGCGATGCGGCCGGCCGCGCGATCGCGATTGCGGTCGGAGGCTCGGCGGAGGGGCGGACGAGGCATGGGCGATGCGGTGCTCCCGGGGTGTTGCCCTTCTCTTTTCGCAGATCGGCCCGGCGGCGGCGAGAAGCGAACGGACGGCCTCGAGCAGGGCGTATCCTGGGGTTCACCCCAGCCGCCCGTTCGCCGCAACGCCCGTCGACTACGCTCCGCGCATGTTCTTCATCGCGAGCACCGGCCGCTGTGGCACCCGCGCCCTCTGCGACGCCCTCGCCGCCGCGAGCGACCACCGCGTTCGCCACGAGCCCGAGCCCCTGCTGCTCGCCGAGGCGCAGCGCGCCCACCACGGCCGCTTTCACTACACGCCGACCCTGCTCCGCCGGCTCTACGCGTGGTACCGCCTCGACGGCACGCCCTGCGGCGAGTCGCTGCGCTGCCCGACGCTGCTCGGCGACATCGCCCGGGTCGCGCGGCGCGCGCGCTTCGTCGTGTTGTTCCGGGATCCGGGCGGCTATCTCGCCTCGGCCTGGGGCCGGGGCGTCCTGCGCAAAGGCAACGCCTGGGATCGGTACCGGCTGCTCCCGGACGACGCCGAGGGGCTCCCCATCGCCGACTGCATCCTGCTCCACCAGGCCGAGGTCCACGGCATCCTCGCGGATTTCGCCGAGCACCGGGCGGATCGCGTGCTCGTCTGCGAGCTGCGCGATCTCGACGCCCGCCTCCCGCGCCTCTGCGAACACGCGGGCGTCGGGCTGCGCGACGCCGCGCAGGCGCGGGCGATCCTCGCCGCCCGGCCCAATGCCGGTCCGGTCGGCCGCTTCGGCGACGAGGCGGCTCCCGCGCCGTCCCCCGCGGCGCTCGAGCGCGCGGACCGCGCCTATGAACGGCTGCGGCAGCGTGCGGCAGCGGGGGTGTGAGATCCGTCGCGGCGGTCCGCCCGCCGGCCTCGGATATCGTCGCGGCGGCTGTCGAAATCCCCCGGCCCCAACCGACTCGTCCGCATCGGGGCCGAATGGCTCGCGTCCGATCCCCCACCGAGGAGAACCCCATGCAATTCATGCTGCTGATCTACGAAGACGACGCGGACCGCGTCGAGCACATGGACGAGCGGATGCCCCATTGCGGGGCCTACGCCCTGGCGATGCAGAAGGCCGGGATCTACGTCTGCGGCGAGCGGCTGCGCGCGGTCGGAACGACGACCCAGGTCCGTGTCCGAGAGGGGACGGCGCACGTCCTCGATGGCCCCTACATCGAAGCGAAAGAGCAGCTCGCGGGCTTCCACCTGATCGACGTCCCCGATCTCGACGCCGCCCTGCTCTGGGCGTCGCGCTGCCCGTCCGCGGGTCGCGGCGTCGTCGAGGTCCGACCGGTCTGGCCGCGTTAGGCAAGAGAAGGAGATCCGTGATGGCACGCTACGTCGATGGCTTCGTCCTGCCCGTCCCGAAGAAGAACGCCGC
Source organism: uncultured Spirochaetaceae bacterium (assembly GCA_964519695.1). Taxonomy (GTDB): domain Bacteria; phylum Myxococcota_A; class UBA9160; order UBA9160; family UBA4427; genus UBA4427. The sequence continues at coordinate 7,771 of CAZFKD010000024.1, read as the reverse complement.
CGCCTATCGCAAGATGGCGCGCAAGGCGGGCAAGCTCTGGATCGAGCACGGCGCGCTCGAGTACCGCGAATGCATCGCCGAGGACGTGAAGCCGGGCAAATGGACTTCGTTCCCGCAGAGCGTGAAGCTGAAGGCGGGCGAGGTCGTCTGGTTTTCGTGGATCGTCTTCAAGTCGCGAGCGCATCGCGATCGGGTGAACGCGAAGGTGATGAAGGATCCGCGGCTGGGCGGCATGAGCGCGCTCGCGATGCCCTTCGACGCGAAGCGCATGATCTACGGCGGCTTCGAGCTCGCCGTCGATCTCCGCGCCGGGCGATGACGGGATCCGGCCAGGATCCGCTCGCCGATCCCGAGGCGCGGACGGCGGCCGAGGCGGCGCGGGTCGCCGAGGCCGTCGCGCGCAGCGGCTACGGCAAGCTGGTCGCGATTCTCTCCGCGCGGCATCGCGACGTCGCTGCGGCCGAGGACGCCCTCGCGGAAGCCTTCGCGCTCGCCCTCGAGGATTGGCCGACGAAGGGCGTGCCCCAGAGCCCCGAGGCCTGGCTGCTGACGGTCGCGCGCCGGCGCATCATCGACGGCATCCGGCGTGAGCGGACGGCGGCGGGGGCGGCCGACCATCTGAAGCTCGTGGGCGAGGAGCTCGCCGCGCGCGACCTGCCGGAGATTCCCGACGAGCGGCTCGCGCTCATGTTCGCCTGCGCGCATCCGGCCCTCGATCCGGGGATCCGTGCACCTCTGATCCTGCAGACCCTGCTCGGCTTCGACGCGGCGGCGATCGCTTCGGCCTTCCTGACGGCGCCGGCGACGATGGGCCAGCGGCTCGTACGCGCGAAGCGCAAGATCCGGGATGCGGGCATTCCCTTCGAGGTGCCGACGGGCGCGGAGCTCGCGCCGCGGCTCGGGGCCGTGCTCGACGCGATCTACGCGGTGTTTGCCGAGGGCTGGCTCGATCCGGGCGGGACCGATGCGCGCCGACGGCCGCTTGCGGACGAGGCGATCGGGCTCGGGCGCGTGGTCGTCGCGCTGCTGCCGGACGAGGCCGAAGCGCTCGGGCTGCTCTCGCTCATGCTGCATGCGGAGGCGCGCCGGGCGGCGCGACGCGACGCCGAGGGCGGATTCGTTCCGCTCGCGGATCAGGATCCGCGGCTCTGGAACATACGCGGGATCGAGGAGGCGGAGGCGCTCCTGCGCCGGGCGAGCCAGCTGCCGGGTGCCGGTCGCTTCCAGCTCGAAGCCGCGATCCAATCGGCCCATGCGGCCCGTCGCGTCCACGGCCGCGCCGACTGGCGCGCGATCCGCGCCCTCTACGAGGTCCTGCTCGCGTCGACGGGATCGCCCGTCGTCGCGGTCAATCGCGCCGTCGCGGTCGCCGAGCTCGACGGCGCTCGGGCTGGCCTCGAGGTGCTCGCCGCCTGGGACGCCGATCCGCGGCTCGCCGACTATCAGCCCTATTGGGCGGCTCGCGCCGAGCTGCTCGCGCGGGCCGGAGAGGCCGAGGCTGCAAAGGAAGCCTTTGGCCGGGCGATGGGGCTCGAGAGCGATCCCAGCCTGCGCGCCCATCTCGATCGGCGGCGGGCTGCGGTCGCCGCTGCGGCGAAGGAGGCCGAATGAAATTCCTCTGTCTGGCCTACGAAGAAGAAGTCGCGCGCGGTCCGTTGATGCGTGCGTCGCGTCGCGGCTGGTAACGTCGCGGGGCGCTGGAGGCTCGGCGCGGGGAGATCCGCTGATGCTTCGGGGCGCGTCGCTGCTGGCATCGAATCTGCTGGGCTCCGCGGCCCGGATCGCGCTCGATGAAGTGCGCCGCCCCTTCGGCTTCGGGCTCCCGACCACGCCCGAGGCGCTCGCCCGCCCGGAGATCGTCGACGCGCTGCTGCGCGATGCGGGACCGCCGGGCGCCCCGCCGCCTGCGCGCGTCACCGCCGTTCGACTCCCCGGCGTCGATTTCGAGAGCAGCAATTGCCGCAACTTCCTGATCGAGCTCGAGGGCGAGGCGGGCGAAGGCGAGGTTGCCCTGCCCCGCACGCTCTACGCGAAGCTCCCGACCCGGTCGTTCGCGACGCGCCTGTTCGCCGGCGCGCTCGGCTTCTGGGATCTCGAGTGCACATTCTGCGAGCGCGTCGCGCCGCACGTTCCGATCCGCGTCCCTCGCGTCCATGCCGTCGCCCGCAGCGGCTCGGGCTTCGTCCTCCTGCTCGAGAACCTGCGCGAATTGCCCGGCGCGCGGCTCTTTCTCAATCGCGACATGGCCGCGGGCACGACGCCCGAGCGGGCACGTCTCTGCCTCAGCGCCTTCGCGGAGCTGCATGCCCATTTCCACGGCTGGACGGCGGCCGAGCGCGAGGCCCTGCTCCCGCTCGCGCTCCATCCGAACCTCCTGCCCCGCGCCGCCGCGATCAACCGCGCGCTCAACGCGGCGGCCGTCGCGCCTGCGCTGCGCGCCGATCCGGCGCTCTTCCCGCCGGACGTCGCCGCGCTCTGCCGCCGGGCCCTCGCGCGCGAAGGCGCGCTGCGCGCCGCCTGGTACCGCGAGCCGCTGACGCTCGTGCATGGCGACAGCCATCTGGCGAACTTCTTCGAGTACGCGACCCCCGAAGGCCCGCGCATGGGCATGCTCGATTTCCAGGCGGTCCACTGGTCGCAGGGCATTCGCGACGTCCAGTACTTCCTGATCCATTCGCTCGAGCCGGACGTCCTCGCCGAACACGAAGATGCGCTGATCGATCACTACCTCGCGGAGCTCGCGCGCTTCGGTGTCGTCCAGGGCCGGGAGGAAACGCGCGAGGCGTACCGGGGCTTCTCGTTCCAGACGCTGATGGTCGGCGTCTTCGCCCTCGGCTTCGGCACGCTGACCGAGCGCGCCGAGACCGTGCGCACGGTCCTGCGCCGCGAGGTCGCGGCGATCCGGCGACTGCGATTCGGGGACTGGCTGGACGGGCTGGGTTAGTCGCGCGACGTGACGGCGGGGCCCGTGGTCAGGAAGCTCGAGTAGATGCGGCGGGCGACCCGCCAGCCGGCGCGGGTGCGCACGAGCTCGTCGTCGTAGAGGCCCCACATCGAGTAGAGCGCGCCTTCGTGGCGGCCGAGACCGCGGTGGACCGCGTAGTAGTTGACCTTCGCGCGGGCCTCGTCGCCGTCGACGGCGATGCGGAAGTTCCCGACGTTGTGATGGGTCGCGCCGCAATGCGAGCCGGCGCCCAGGTTGTGCTGCATCGACGCGATCAGGGGAGCGAGGCCCTCGACGTAGACGCCGGGGAGAGAGCGCGTGTAGTCGTGCCAGGTATCGGGCGTGAAGACGTCGGCGAGCTGGTCGAACTGCTTCGCGTCGACGAGCTCGCAGTAGCGGACGTAGATCTGCTCGATCGCGTGTACGTCTTCGAGGAAATGGGGCAGCATGCGGGTCTCCGTCCGTGCGACGCCGCCGGCTCCGGTCGGGTCGTGATGTCTCGGGGGCGTGTGGGCACGAGTCTCGCGCGGCCGGGCCCGAGTCGAAAGGAGAGCGAAGCGATGCGGCGGCTCTTCGTCGCGCTCGAGCCCGACGAGGCGACCCGGGCGCTCGCGCTCGAAGTCGCATTGAGCTTGCGGGCCCGGCTGGGCGCGGGCGTCCGCCTCGGCTGGACCGCCGAGGCGCGCCTGCACGTCACGCTCGCCTTTCTCGGTGACGTGGCGGAGCTCGGTGACGTGGCGGAGCACGGTGAGATGGCGGAGCTCGGCGACGTCGAGGAGGCGCGCGTCGCCGCGGCTTGGGACGTCGTCGCCGCCGTCGCCCGGGATCATCGCGCGTTCACGGCCGGTGCGGGCGGCGCGGGCGCGTTTCCATCGCCCGAGCGAGCGCGCGTTCTCTGGCTGGCCTTCGGCCGGGCGAGCGAGCCGCTCGGCATGCTCGTCGCCGACCTCGGGACGCGGCTTCGCGGCGCGGGCTTCGCGCTCGAGGAGCGGCCCTTCAGCGGCCACATCACCCTCGCCCGCTGCCGCTCGCCGCGCGGCATCGATGCGCGCGAAGCGCTCCAGCGCGCGCCCGTCCGGAGCGTCGAGTCGCCCGTTTCGTCGATCGCGTTGATGGAGAGCGTGCGGGACGAGGGCGGGCCGCGTTATGCGGTGCTCGCGCGGGCATCGCTCGGACGCCCCGGCTGA
>CAZFKD010000024.1:0-3630 GCA_964519695.1 uncultured Spirochaetaceae bacterium | reverse complement strand
CGACGCTCGACCCGCGCGGGTTCGATTGCCCGATCTCGCCGCGCGGGATAGCGTCGCGAGCGAGCCGCATCCGGGCCCCCGGCGCGCGTGTTCGGAAGCGAGGTCGTCATCGATCTTCAATGTCTCGATCACGTGCATTTTTCGGTGCCCGACCTCCAGCAGGCGAAGCGGATCTACGGCCCGCTGCTCGCCGGGCCCGAGGCGAGATTCCATTTCGTCGACGACTACGGCGGTCCCGCGGTCAATGCCTACGGGACCTGGCATACGAGCGGCGGCGACTTCATCCAGGTCATCAATCCGGGGAAGCCGGTCTTCGGCGGGTCGACGATTCCGGAACACGGCCTGCTCTCGATGTCGTTCCGCGTCGCCGACATCGATCGCGGCATCGCCCAGGCGAAGGCGGCCGGGCTGAGCGTGCGCAGCCGGATCGGCAGCGAGGACATCGGGCTCGGCAAGAACGTCGTCCAGGCGCAGCTGCTGCCGGAGCCGGTCTCGGGTCTGCCCTTCGAGCTGATCGAGCACCAGCTGCCCGGCGTGTACGTCCCCCTGACCGAGGCCGCGGTCGAATACGTCGAGTTCGTCCTGGCGCCCGGCATCGCGCTCGATGATGCAGCGCGGGCGCTCGAGCCGATCCTCGGCTCGCCGTTCGAGGGCGAGCAGGTCGACACGGCGGGTGGCCTCCGCTCGCGGCTTCATCCGGTGCTGGGGCTTCGGCTGGTCGCGCCGCTCTCGGATGTTGAGGGCGCTGCTCCGGGTCTGCGGGCGATTGCGTTCCGATGCCCGGATCTCTCGAGCGCCGTCGCCGCCGCAGAGCAGGCGGGGCTTGCCGTCGCCGAACGCCGCGCGTCAGCCGGTGCGCGCGAGGTCGAGCTCTCGCCGTGGGCGAACGTCGCGATCCGGCTCGTTTCGCAGCCGGCCTGAAGCGGGCGCTCTCCTGCGCGCGGCACGCCGGCTTCCTGCGACGATCCGCCGGGTCTCAGACGCGTCGCGCGCGCGGCAAGAGCGGAATCGCGATGCCCGCGATCATGAGGGCGCCGCCGAGGAGCTGTTGCGGCGCAGGCAGATCCGAGAGCAGCAGCCAGGCCAGCGGCAGCGTCATCAGGGGCGAGGTCAGGTTCGCGAGGGTCGTCGTTCGCGCCTCGACGTCGCGCGCCGACAGCATCAGGCAGAGCCGGCTCGCGAACGGGCCCATCATCGCCGCCAGCACCGCCCAGAGGATCTGTCGCCCCGGGATCTCGCCGGGCCGCGGGAGCGCGTGGAAGGGAAACCAGAGGGCGACCGCGACCCACAGGCGCAGGGCGTTCACGAGCACCGGATCGATCCGGTGGATGAAATGCCGCGTCACGACCGCGAGCGCGCTGAAGCAGGCCGCCGCGGCCAGGGCCATTCCCGTGCCCGCGCCGAGGAGTCCGCGCAGGCTCGTTCCGCCCGAGGTCTCCTGCAGGATGAACAGGCCGAGCATCGCGGTCGTCGCCCCGAGCCAGAATCGCCGCTCGACCCGCTCGCCGAGCAGCATCCAGGCGACCAGCGCGACCAGCATGACCTCGGCGCGCAGCAGGACGTTGAGCATCGCGGGCGACAGATCCTGGCTCGCCCGGGCGCTCGCGAGGTTGCCCGCCAGCGTGAAGACCGCCAGCAGCCCGGCGACGGCGAGGTCGAAGCGGGGATTGCGGATCCGCAGGGTCCCCTCGGCGATCCGCTGCCCGACGACGAGCGCGCTGTTGGCGACGGCCGCGGCGCTCAGCAGGATCAGGACGCTGTGATCGGGATTGCCCGCTTCGTTCGCGAGCTTCCAGGGAATCACGAAGAGCGCCGACCCGAACGCCGCCGCGAAGGCCCAGGCGAGGCCTCGGCGTCGGTCGGCGGTATGGGGCGGCCTGTCCGGGAGCATGCGCCGGGATCATTAGCCCGGACCGGGCCGAGAACGAAATTGCCCCGGCCTGCTTCGCCGACTCGGCTCAGCTCTTCGGCGCGAGCGGACCGCTGACCGGCGGCGACTCGCCGTGGGTCTCGAGGATCTCGACCATGTAGCCGTCGGGATCGCGCACGAACGCGGCGGTCACCGGCCAGTGCTCGAGGCGGGTCGGCGGGGTGATCGACTCCGCGCCGGCGGCGATGCAGCGGTCGTAGAGGGCCTTGCAGTCGTCGGACTGCAGGTAGAGCTTCCAGAACGCGTTGCCGTGATCGATCGGGCCCTTCTGGGCGTGGTGGCGCGCGAGCTGGATGCGGCCGCCGGTCTCGCCGGCGAGCACGACCTCGCGGAAGTCCTCGGTCTCGATGCGATGCGTGACCTTCAGGCCGAGCACCGTCTCGTAGAAATGGACCGATTTGTCGAGATCGCTCACGTTGATGCAGAACTGGTCGATGGTCGTCTTCATGCTCGCCCTCCCTCTCGCTGGATCTCGGGATCGAAGATCGTGATCGTTAGGCCGCGGCGCGCGGCTGCTGGAAGCTCGCCTTGTCGGGGCCGATGCGCGCGGCGAGCGGCATCAGCTTCTCGGCGTCGAGCCCGTAGAACGCGACGGCGTTGCCGCCCAGCATCGCCTCGAGCTCGGCGTCGGGGATGCCGTGGAGGCTGTCGAGCTGCTGCTTGCGGGTGACCGGCCAGCTCCCCTCCGGATGGGGATAGTCGCTGCCCCACATCATGTTGCCGACGCCGATCGCATGGCGCGCCTCGGCCTCCCGCCGCGACATGCACGACGCGCCGATCATCACGTTCTTGCGGAAGGTCTCGGCGGGGGACTCGGCGAGATGGTTGCGGAAGTCGCCGAGCTTCTGGGACTCGCGGGTCTGTGCATAATGAAACTCGAGGCGGTCGAGGTAGTCGGGGACCCAGGCGGAGGTGCCCTCGGTGATCGCGACCTTGAGCTTCGGGAAGCGCGTGAAGACGCCGCCCCAGAGCATGAAGGTCAGCGGCCGTGTCAGCCAGAGATGGACCTCCATCAGATAGCTGCCGACGGCGCCCGGCGGGACGGAATCGCGATCGGTCGGCGGCAGCGGCCCGAAGAACTGCTCCATCGGCGCCGGGCCGGAATGGAAATGGACCGGCATCGCGAGGTCCTGGCAGGCGGCCCAGAAGGGATCGTATTTGCGGTGATGATAGGCGTCGAAGCTGCCCCACATCGGCGGGAGCAGCACGCCCGCGAGCCCGTTCTTGCGGGCCTCTTCGGTCTTCTTCACGGCGAGCGCGACGTCCCAGTAGACGGGGATGCAGGCGAGGCCGATGCGGCGCTCGGGCGCGGTCTGGACGAACTCGGCGCAGAAGCGGTTGTGGGCGTCGCAGCCGGCCCACATCAGCTCGGCGCTCGCGCCGTCGGGGCGCATCGTGAAGCCGGCGCCGAAGGGCGGGGCGTTCATCTCGGTGACACCGTCGGGGAACAGCACCTCGGCGACGATGCCGTCGCCGTCGAGGACCTTGTCGCGGGCGACCGGATCCCAGGCGCCGGAGAGCTCGTAGTCGCGGCCCCGGCGCCACGCCTCGTTGATCTCGGTGATCAGGAAGTAGTCGCTCATGCGCTGGGTCGCTTCGATCTGGATCGGCAGCGCCGCGTCGAAGGCGGGGCGGTACTTCGCTTCGACGTAGGGGCGGTAGTCGGGGGCGCGCAGCCCGATGTGGCCGTCGGAAGAGAT
>CAZFKD010000023.1:0-17606 GCA_964519695.1 uncultured Spirochaetaceae bacterium | reverse complement strand
GTGCTTTTTAAGAGAATTCGATCGAATCGACAGGGTGTATCACGCTGGTTCGAGGTCCAGGAGCCTGACTCGAGCTGGTCGCGCGGTCGCTCTCAGGGAGTCGTGGACGCTTCGACAGCCCAGACGACCGGGCAGTCCGGGTGGTCGAGCGGGTCCCCCGCGCTCACCTCCGCATGATGCGGCTTTTGTGCTGCGCCGCGTCGGATCCGGTAGCGGGCGTCGTCCCCGCAGTATCGAACGGACATCGCCCGGCGGCGCTGGCTGCTGGAGCCGTTGCCCTCGGCGCCGTGGAGCGTGAGGGCGTGATGAACCGTGAGATCGCCGCGCTTCATCTCGAAGCAGAGGATCTCGGCGTCGCGAAGTTTCGCACGGGGACCGGCAGACGCCGAAGGGGCATCGGCGGCGTGATAGTCCGGCGCCTCTTCTCCCTCGGTGTCGGGGATGGAGCCCGTCTGGACGAAGTAGTTCGGGCGGTAGAGCTTCTTCCAGGTGTGGCTCCCCTTCACGAAGAGGAGCGAGCCCGTCTCGCGCTTCACCGGGTCGAGGGGGATCCAGCTCGTGCAGACCTGTGCCCCTTCGACGTGGAAGTACGGTAGATCCTGGTGGAACATCGTCTTCTCGATCGCGCCGGGCTCCTTGACGAGAATGCTGTCCTCGTAGAGGTTCACTTTCGTCGCGCGGAGCAGTCGACCGATGATCGCCGGCAGGGGTGACTCCGAAGCGAACCGACGGCAGTCCGCGTCGGTCTTCCAGTGATCGGTGCCGCCGTAGAAATGGGCGCGCGGACGCGCTCCCGCCTGCTCGAGCTCCGCCCCGAAATCCGAGAGGCTGAAGCGCGCCGAGGATCCGAGCCATCGATCGACTCCGCGCTCGACCAGCGAGATCCAGCTCTCGGGCAGGATCTCGCGCAGACAGACGACGCCATCCCGCCAGAACGTCTCGATCTCCGCGTCGGTGACCTCTCGCAGGGCCGCCGGTAGCGCCTCAGCCGTCCGATTCGCATCGTGCATCGATTCCTCCCGGCGCGCGTCCAGTTCACCCGGGCGCGCACTCGTGCATCCGGTCTGCCGTGGCCAGCGGCGAAGGCCAGACCCGCCCGGCCGGTTCAAGCGCCGTTTTTGCCGGGGGGCCGCAGCGCATAGCGGATCGGCAAGCGCTTGACACCCCCGATCAGATTCGAGCGCAGACGATCGACCGGGCCGGCGAGCTCGACCCGGTCGAGGCGCGGGATCAGGTGTCGAAAGATCACCTGGAGCTCGAGCCGTGCCACATGGGCCCCCAGGCAGTAGTGCTCGCCCACGCCGAAGGCGATGTGGGGGTTGTGCTTGCGGTCGACCCGGAATCGCTCGGGATCCCGCCAGATCGCCTCGTCCCGATTTGCGGAGGGGTAGAACATCCCCACGATCTCGCCGGCGCGGATTGCATGGCCGGCGACTTCGGTGTCGCGGGTCGCCTTTCGCGCAAAGTGGATGATCGGACTGGTCCAGCGCAGGATCTCTTCGACCGCGGGCTTGATGAGGCGCGGATCCGCCTGGATCTTCACCATCTCCTCTGGATGCTCGATCAGCGCGAGCAGGCCGCCCGACGTGGCGTTGCGGGTCGTTTCGTTCCCCGCGGCGACCAGGATCTGATAGAACGCGAGGATGTCGATCAAGGGAAGCGGCTCGCCGTCGACCGTCGCGTTGGCGAGCAGCGAGATCAGGTCGTCCTGCGGACGGGCGAGTCGCTCGGCGCGCAGCCCGGCGAAGTAGGTGAACAGCTCGATGTTGGCACGCTCCATCGTCTGCGCCGCGGTTTCGCCGGGCTTGCGGAACTCGGGATCGCTCGCGCCGGTACTCTCGTTGGTCCAGACATAGAGCTTGCGCCAATCCTCGCGCGGGACGCCGAGCAAGAAGGCGATGACCGCGATCGGCAGCGGCGCCGCCACGGTCGTGACGAAATCGCAGCCGCTCGACTCGTGATCCTCGAGATCTCTCAGGATGGAGATCGCGATCGCCTCGATTTCGTCGTGGAAGGCCGCGACCTTGCGCGGCGTCATGCGCTTGCTGACGAGCTGGCGGTACTTCGCATGGATGGGTGGATCGAGCTGGATCAGGACCGCCGGCAGGTTGGCCGGCGTATCGAGCTGGTCCTGCTCGCGGACGACCGGGATCGCGTTGCTGAAGACCTCGGGCTGACGGCTGATCGTCGTGATGTCGGCGTGTTTCGTCACCGCCCAGAAGGAGTCGCCGCGCTCGCGCTCGACGTAGTGGATCGGCTTCTCGCTCCGAAGGGCTCGCCAGCTTTCGTGCGGGTAGCCGCTTCGCTCGTAGTAGTCCGGATCGACGAGGTGGGCGTAGGGGGAAGCGACGGTCGGATCGGCAGCGGTCGACGCGGTCACGGAATGAAAACCTCCGAGAATCGAAGTCGACGGGCCACTCGACTCGGCGATCAAGCCTATCCGAAATTTCGAGCCCCGGCCCCGTCTCGGGAAGTCTTCGGTGAGGACGTGCCAAGCTGTGCGACCCGAGCTCGGGGCGCTCCGTTGGCTGGCGGTCGTCGACTCGCTCAGCCACCATGGATCCGACTACGGCCGCCTCGTCGAAGAAAGCGGCCCGGAATGAAGCCGATGTCTGCCGAGTCCTTCATGCAGCCGCGCGAGTTCCTCGAAGAGAGTGAATCGCTCTACGCGCTGCTGGCGCCGCGGCCGGATTCGGCTCTCGGGCTCATCACGCAGTTCAAGCGGTGGTCGATCGAAGAGGTGATCGCCCATCTCCATCTTTTCAATCTCGCGGCGGGCCTGTCGGTCCGCGGGGCGGACGAGCTGAAGGCCTTCTTCGCGGATCTGCGCCGTTCGAGCGAGAGCGGGCAAAGTCTGCGCGAAGCGACCTTCGAGCGGCTCGCGCCCCTGCGTGGTCGAGCGCTGCTCGAGCAGTGGCGCAGCGACTGCCATGCGCTCGCGCGGGACTTCGAACGGGTCGATCCGCGGGCCCGGGTCGTCTGGGGTGGGCCGGACATGAGCGCGCGCTCGAGTATTTCGGCGCGGCTGATGGAGACCTGGGCCCACGGGCAAGCGGTCTTCGATCGGCTCGGCGTCGTCCGGGTCGACACGGATCGCATCCGCAACATCGCGGTGCTCGGCGTCAATACATTCGCCTGGACCTTTCGCAATCGCGCGCTCGAGGTTCCGGGGCTGCCGCCGCGGGTCGTGCTCGAGGCGCCCTCGGGCGCGCGCTGGGAGTGGAATCAAGAGGTCGAATCGGATTTCGTCGAGGGCAGGGCGACGGAGTTCTGCCAGGTGGTCGCGCAGACGCGGGCCTTCGAGGATACGTCGCTGCGTGTCGTCGGTGACGTCGCTCGCCGCTGGATTTCGATCGCGCAGTGCTTCGCGGGTCCGCCCGAGGATCCGCCCAGGCCCGGCACGCGGATTCTCGTTCGGCCCGACTAACGGGGAGGTTCTCGATGCCGGATGAAGGCGGGGCGCTCGAGGGACTGCGCGTTCTCGATCTGGGGCAGATCGTGCAGGGACCCCAGGCCGCTCAGCTCTTCTCGGATCTCGGCGCCGACGTCATCAAGATCGAGCTGCCGGGGAGCGGCGAGCTCGGCCGCTGGACGATCCTCTCGCCCGAGGATCTGCGCTCGCCGTTCTTCATCGCGTGCAATCGGGGCAAGCGGGGAATCACGCTCGATCTGCGCGTCGCAGCGGGTCGGGACGTGTTCTTGCGGCTTATCGAGACGGCCGACGTCCTGATCTCGAATTTCGTCCCGGGGACGCTCGAAGGATGGGGGCTCGGATATGAAGTCCTCGCGCGCCGCAATCCTCGGCTCGTCTTCGCGACCGGCAGTACCTTCGGTCCGGTCGGTCTCGACGCCGATCAGCGGGGCGCAGACCTCGCTGGTCAGGCCGCCGGCGGGCTCATCCGACGCACGGGCCCCAGCGATCTGCGACCCATCGGCGCGACGATCGCCGATCATCTGGGCTCTCAGAACATGGCCAACGGGGTCCTGGCGGCCTTGTTCGCGCGACAGCGGACGGGGCGTGGGCAGCGCGTCGACGTCTCGCTGGTCGGCGCCGTCATCTTCGCGCAGGCGGCCGAATACACCTACACGATGCTGACCGGTCGGGATCCTGGCGAGACCGACCGCGGCCATCCGCTGATTGCCGGTCTCTACGGCATCGTCCCGACGTCGGACGGACACATCGGCATCATCGGCGTCCTCCCCGGGCAGCGGAGCGCCTTCTTTCACGCGATCGGGCGCTCCGAGCTCGCGAGCGACGCGCGCTTTTCCGTCGCTTATTACCCGCCCGAGACGAAGCGCGCGCTCTTCGATGCGCTGTCGGAGGCGTTCCGCACTCGGAGTACGGCCGACTGGATGAAGCGCCTGCGCGAGCTCGACGTCCGCTGCGCGCCGGTGCGCGATTACCTCGAAGTGATGCAGGACGAGGGCGTGTTCGAGAACGGCTACTTGCAGCGTTTCGAGGATCCCGATCTCGGCGAGATCACGACCATGGGCTGTCCGATCCGAATGAGCGATACGCCGGCGCGCCCGGGCCGTCATGTCCCCGAGCTCGGCCAGCATACGGAAGAGGTCCTGCTCGAGATCGGGCTCGACTGGGACGAGATCACGAGTCTGCGCCGGGCGGGGGCGATCTGAGCGGGCGGGCACGATCGGGTTAGACTCGTGCGACGACCATTCCCGGGTTTCAAGGATCCGCTCCGGGCCAGCACGTCGCCGAGGGCCATCATGAATCATCCTCGTTCTCGCTTTCCCATCTTCGACGCCGACAATCACTACTACGAGGCGCTGGACTGCTGCACGCGCTACATCGAGCCGTCGAATCGACGTCTCGCCGTGCGTTTCGACAAGCAGGATGGCAAGGACGTGATCTACGTCGGAGATCGCCTGTATACCTACGGAAGTGTCTATGCGGACCACTGCCCGAGCCCGGGGACGCTCGTTTCGCTCCTGCGCTCTCATTCCGCAGACATCGACGGCTATCGCTACGAAGGCGACCAGCCCATCCAGCCCGAGTACCAGGATCGCGAGGCCCGGATCGCGTTGATGGACCGCCAGGGAATCGAGGCCTGCCTGATCCTGCCGACGCTCGGGGTCACCCTCGAGCACTTCATGAAAGACGACCCGGTCCAGACCTTCGCGAACCTGCGCGCTTTCAATCGCTGGCTGGAAGACGACTGGGGCTACGGCCGGGACGGCAGGATCCTGGCCGTGCCGATGCTTTCGATGATCGACCTCGATCTGGCTGTGGCCGAGCTCGATCGGGTGATCGCTCTCGGGGCACGTGCGGTCCACCTGCGTCCGGGGCCCCAGGGCAAGCGGTCGCCTGCGGATCCCCATTTCGATCCCTTCTGGGCGAGACTCGACGAGGCGCGGATTCCGGTGGTATTTCATACCGCTGAGTTCGGGTACAACGAGCTCTACTCGGTCGCCTGGGGCGAGAATCCGAACCCGACCTGTTATACCCAATCGGCCTGGCAGTGGCTCAATTGTTTCGGCGATCGTGCGATCATCGAAACGCTGTCGTCCCTGATCTATATGAACCTCTTCGGGCGGTTTCCGAACATCCGGGTCGCCAGCGTCGAACTCGGGAGCGGTTGGGTCGACTATTTACTCGGTGCGATCGACAAGAAGAAGGGCATGGCCCGCAACGGCCCCTGGCCGGGCGGCCGACTGAAGCGCCGGCCCAGCGAAATCTTCAAGGAGCACGTCTTCGTGAGCCCTTTCCCCGAAGACGACATCGCCGCGTTGATCGATCGGATCGGCGCCAGTCAGGTGCTCTGCGGCTCGGACTTCCCGCACGCGGAGGGACTCGGGAATCCCCAGGATTTCTTCGATCTCCTGCCCGGAGACCTTCCGGAATCCGACGTTCGAGCCATCATGCGCGACAACAGTCGCAGGCTGTTCGGTCACTGATTCGGCGCGCGACGACGCGAGCTCGGAGCCCGCATCGCCCAGGAGGACGATCGATCATGCAGAAGGAGCTGCCGAGCGCGATTCCGAACGAATTCGACGGACGCATCGCGCTCGTGACGGCGGCGGCCGGCCAGGGAATCGGCCGGGCGATCGCCAAGCGTCTGGCCGCAGGCGGTGCACGCGTCGTCATCACCGACATTCACGAGCGTCGAACGAGCGAGGTCGCCGCGAGTCTCGCGGAGGAATTTCCGAAGACGACCATCGTCGGCTTTGCGATGGACGCGGGCGATCGCCGGCAGATCGACGAGGTGGTGGCGAAGGTCGGCGAAACGCTCGGACCGATCCAGATCCTGGTCAACAATGCCGCCGTCAACGTCGTGGGAAGCATCTTCGACTACGATCCCGCCGATTGGGATTGGTGCGTTCGCGTCAACCTCTCCGGGCCGTGGTATCTCTGCCGTGCCACCATGCCCGTTATGCGGGATGCGGGGGGCGGCGTCATCGTCAACATCGGCACGATCGCGCCCGACGTCGGCGGGCTCGGCATCGAGGCGCCCTACGCCGCGACGAAGGGCGCGCTCAGCGCATTGACCCGCGGATGTGCGCACGAGGGCGGCCCCCACAACATCCGCGCCAACATCATCACGATGGCCCTCGTCAAGGGGACGCGCTTTGCGGATGCCCATCCCGAGATGTTTTCGCTGCCCTCGGCCAGAGGCATCATCGGGGACCTCAGCCCGCATGCCGACGACATCGCCGAGGCCGCCGCCTTCCTGGCTTCGGACCGATCTCGCTACATCACGGGGGAGACGCTGAACGTCGCGGCCGGCGCATACATGCGCATCTGATGAGGAGGGGGTTCGGAGCGATTCCCCGATGCGTTCGGCTTCAACGCGGCGAGAACATCAGCGGCAGGCGACTCCAGCCCTGCACGAACTCGGTCGGGATGCGAACCGCTCTCGTCAGGTCCACCTCATAGTCCGGAATCAGAGCGAGGATCTCCTCGAGCGCCACGCGCGCTTCGAGCCTGGCCAGCTGGCGACCGAGGCAGGCATGGGTGCCGTGGCCGAATCCGAGCATGCGCGGCGGGCGCCTGCGCAGGTCGAAGCGGTCGGGTTCGGGGAATTCGACCTCGTCGCGATTCGCCGAGGCATACAGGAACAAGACCGGTTGCCCCGCGCGCAGCTTTTCTCCCCGCAGGTCGAGATCGCGCATGATCGTGCGTCCCATGAACTGCGTCGGCATGTCGAGCCGCAGCGCTTCGTGGAAGGCGTCGAGGACCAGGCCGGGATCGTCGAGAACCAGTCGGCGCTGTTCCGGGTGTTCAGAGAGGAGCAGCAGGGTCGATGCGAGCACCTTGGGAAAGGTCTCCGTGCCCGCGACGATCAGCTCCGACATGTACGAGGCGACCGTGTCTTCCAGAGCAGGATTGCCGGCCTCGAAGGCCAGGAAGCGGCTCAGCACATCGTCGCCGCTCACGCCGTTCTTCTTGCGCCGGCTCGCGATCGAGCGCCGAAAGTAGGCGTCGAGGGACGCGTAGGCGGCGAGACCTTCGGAGGTGATGCTCAGGTTTCCGGGGTCGCGCTTGAAGACTGCGTCGACCCAGCCTCGGAGCGCCTCGCCATCCTCATCGGGCAGGCCGAGGGCGTGGCAGATCATGCCCGTCGAGAGATGGGCCCCCAGTTCGGAGACGACGTCGAATTCGCCGCGATCTCGCACGGCCTGCAAGCGCTCGCGAACGATCGTGCGGGCGCGGGGCTCGAGGCGCGCGATCGCTGCGGGTCCGAATCGGCTGCTCACCGCGGCTCGAAGAGCCGTGTGGCGCGGCGGGTCGGTCATGTTCAGCGCGGGCCAGGGATCCAACGTGTGGGTCAGCAGGTGGGAAGACGTCGTTCCGCGGGCCTGTGACGAAAAAGTCGCCGGATCCTGAGCCGCGTTCCATACGTCTTCGAAGCGTGCGAGGGCCCAGCAATCGTATTGCTCGACATAACAGACGGGTTGCTCGGACCGCATCCATCGATAGACGGGATGCGGGTCACGCATGATCTGGTCCGAGAAGGGGTGGTATGCGTCCACCCCCCGATCTTGCAGGACTCCCGACGCTCGGACCACCCCCGCTGCGCGGACGCGCCGGGCCATCGCTTCTGATGTAGTGTCGTCCGAGCGGGAGAATCAAGAATGGACGGCTTCGTCTCGTACGGCAGGCGATTGACCGCGATCGCAGCGGAGCGGCCCGAAGCGGCGGACCTCACGTTCGTCTCCGCCGACGGCGTGGAAACCTCCGTCTCATGGCGCGTGCTGGAGGCGCGGGCGAACCAGATCGCCCGCCGCCTCGAGGGCCTCGGGGTCGGAGAGGGATCGATCGTGGCCGTCGCGCTTCCCTCCTGTACCGACCACGTCTTGTCGACGCTCGCGATCTGGAAGCTCGGCGCGACGCTGCTCCCGCTTCGAGCGGACCAGCCGCAGTGGGAAATGGACCGGCTGCTCGCGATCGCGAAGCCGGCCGCCCTCGTGAGCGACACGCATACCGCTGCTTGCTGCGTACTCGGCCGTTCGGACCTCGCGGCCACCTCGCGGCTGTCCGACGACGCGCTGGCCGACCACGTCTCGCAAGTCATGTACCTCGGGGCATCGTCCGGGTCGACGGGCAGCCCCAAGCTGATCGTCATTCCTTTTCCCGGGGTGGTCGCGAAGGATCATCAGGCGAAGATCGTCGGCAGCGACGGCGCCAGCGCCGTTCTCGTCTCGTCTCCTCTCTATCACGTGAACGGATTCCAATACACGTCGCCGCAGCTGCTCGAAGGGACCCGCGTCGTCGTGATGGAGCGGTTCGACGCTCGTCTCGCCGTCGATCTGATCGAACGCCATCGCATCACCCTCAGCGTCATGGTCCCCACGATGCTGCAGCGCATCGTACGGCTGCCGGACCTCCGGCCGGAGCAGTTCGGTTCGATCGAGCGCCTCGTCATCGGAGGAGCGAAGACGCCCGAGTGGGTCGTCGATCGACTGCTCGAGCTGGTCGATCCCGCAGCAGTGATGTTCGTCTACGGATCGACCGAGAGGCTCGGCGTCGTGACGATGAGCGGTTCGGAGTGGCCCGCCCATCGGGGCTCCGCCGGACGCCCGCAAGACGTCGAGCTCAGCATCCGCGACCCGTCGGGAAATTCCGTCGCCGACGGGGAGACCGGCGAGATCTACATGAAGCCGCTCGACCCCGACAGGAGATTGTTTCAGTACGTCGGCGTACCGACTCCAGAGCCCACGCCCGACGGCTTTCGCACGATCGGCGACCTCGGCTGGATCGACGCGAAGGGCTATCTACACATCGCCGACCGCCGGACGGACATGATCATCACGGGCGGAGCGAACGTCTTCCCGGCGGAGGTCGAGTCGGCGCTCAGCGAACACCCGGACATCGTCGACCAGGTGGTGGTCCCGGTCGCCGACCCCGATTGGGGACATCGGGTCCACGCGATCGTGCAGCCGGTCGATCCCGCGAATCCACCGACGCCGGAAGCGCTCCGGGCATTCTGCAAGGCACGGCTCGCCGCCTACAAGGCACCGAAGACCTTCGAGTTCGTGCCGACCCTGTCGCGGACGCCTGCCGGCAAGCTGAACCGAACGGCGCTCGGGAGCGCGCGGGTGCAGCGTGAGGCATGAATGCCCGCGAATCGGCTTGGAGTTTCGACACGGGCGGACCTAGACTGATTTCCGCCTGCCTCGCGAAGGAGTTCCATGCGCGCATCGTTCGATCAGTACTCGACGGCCTATCAGCATGCCCATCTCGAGCGGGAGGACGGCGTTTGCCTGGTCCGGCTCCATACCAGGGGAGGCCCGCTCATCTGGGGTGACGGGCCGCATTCCGAGCTGGGATACCTGTTCGAAGACATCGGCCGGGACCCGGAGAATCGAGTGATCCTCCTGACGGGTACCGGCGGCGAGTTCATCTCCCAGCTCGACACGAGCTGGGTCGGCGCCATGCATCCTTCGAAATGGGACAAGATCTACCAACACGGTCGTCGCTTGCTCACCAATCTGCTCGACATCGAGGTGCCGGTCATCGCCGCGGTGAACGGGCCTGCGACGGTCCATGCCGAGCTCGCCGTCCTGAGCGACATCGTCATTGCGGGCGAGTCCGCTTCGTTTCGGGACGCGCCCCATTTTCGCTGGGGGACGGTGGCGGGCGACGGCGTCCACGTGGTGTGGCCGATGCTGCTCGGACCCAACCGCGGTCGCTATTTCCTGCTGACGGGGCAGCGCCTCTCCGCAGCCGAGGCGTTGACGCTCGGCGTCGTGTCCGAAGTCGTCCCCGACGCGAAACTGCTCGACCGGGCCTGGACGCTCGCCCGCGACCTGGCCAAGAAGCCCGATCTGGCGCTGCGGTATACCCGGGTCTGCATGACCCAGGCAATCAAGCGCCTCATGCTCGCCGATCTCTCGAGCGGTCTCGCCCTCGAGGGCCTCGGAGCCTACCAGTCCTGGCCGTCGGGAAAGCCGAGCTTCTGAGTGATCAGGCGAGGGCGTGAGCTCGCCGGGCGGAGTGGAGGCGATCGGCATGGGCGCGGCGGAGATCGATTTCGATTACGACGCGATCCTGCGTGACGCCGAGCGACGAGCGGAGGTCGGTTCGTTCTCGAACGAGTTCTACCTCGTCCCGCTCCGGCGATTGCTCGAGGGGTACATCCGGGAGTCCAATCTGAATGCGATCGGGCGCTCGATCCAGCGCGAACGCGTCGTCGGGATCCTGGCGACGAATCTCCGCTTCGAGTCCTTCTGGGAGCGTCATCCCGAGATCGCGCAGGAGCCAATCGCCGATCCGATCGTGATTCTCGGCTTCGGTCGGACCGGATCGACCTTGCTCCAGCGGGTTCTCGGGGCCGATCCCCGGCTGCATACGACGCTCTTCTGGGAGGGACGCTTTCCCGTTCCCTTTCCCGGCGAGGCCGTCGAGAATCCCGAGCAGCGGATCGAGACGGCGCTCGAGGAAGTCGAAATGATGTATGCGACGATTCCCGACCTCGAGTCGATCCATCCTCTCGATGCGCTCCAGGCCGAAGAGGAGGTCCTGCTGCTCGAGCAGTCCTTCTACAGCGACTCGCCGGAATCCTTCGCCCGATTGACCGAGTTCGGGCAATGGCGCGAGGCCCTCGACCATACGCCCGGCTACGAACACCTGAAGCGGCTCCTGCAGTTCCTTCAATGGCAGAGACGCAAGCGCGGCATCGTGGCGGAGCGTTGGGTCCTGAAGTCACCTTCGCACATCCACAACTGCCACGTGATTCGAGACGTCTTCCCCGGAGTCCGGTTCGTCCACACGCATCGAGATCCCGTCGAGACGATCCCCTCCTTCGCGAGTCTCTGTTACTCGTTCTGGCGGCAGAACAGCGATTCGGTCGACCCGCTTCTCTGTGGTCGCTACTGGGCCGAGAAGATGGGGCGGGGCATCGACCGCTGCATGCGGTTTCGCGACGCGGGCAACGATCATCTGTTCTTCGATGTCGACTACCGTGAAACCGCCCGAGATCCGCTCGCGGTCGCGGCACGGATTTGCGGGTTCATCGGCTGGGAGCACACGGAGGCGGCCCGCTCGGGCCAGAGGCGCTGGCTCGAAGCGAACCGCCGCGACCTGCGGCCGCCGCACGAGTATTCGCCCGCAACCTTCGGCCTGACCGCGGCGGGGCTGAAAGCGCGCCACCGCGAGTACCGGGAGCGCTATCTGCGCGACCCGGAATGAGCGGCGGCGTTCCCGGGAGGTCTTCGCCGGTTCGTCAATCGCCGCGGAGCAGCGCATCGAGTTCTTCGAGGCGCGCGCCCGAACGGTCGTAGCGGAGCGGGTAGGGGTTGGGCGTCGGTCCATCCCAGCCGGGCAGGAGCCCGCGGTCGTGACACAGGAACTGGGCTTCGATGTTGGTGCCCGTGAGGGTGTCCGCTTCGGGGGACGTCGCGAGCCAGGCGACGACTTTCGCGGGGACCTCGACCGGGGCGCCGCCCTCGAAGCCGAACTGCTTCATGTCGGCCTGGACTCGCTCGCTCGCGGTGAGGCCAGGATGGACGAGGAACGCGCGGATTCCATCCCGTTCGTGCTCGGCCTTGAGAATTCCGGGGATTCGGTGGGCGCCGGCCTTCGAGATGCCGTACCCCATTCCCCAGCCGCCTTCGCCAGCAGCGGCGGGGGGATCGGTGTAGCCGGAAGCCGAGGTCAAGACGATGATGCTGCCGCCGCCATTTTCGATCATCGCGGGGAGGACCCGCTGGATCAGGGCGAGAGGCGTCGTCACGTTCGCGCGAAGATGGTCTTCGACGAGTCGCAGCGGGGTGTCGAGCAGGCGGTCCATGTGTCCGGGACCGACATAGCGGGCGCTCGAGACGAGGCAATCGATCCGTCCCCATTCTTTGAGGACGAGGTCGGCGGCGGCGAGGATCGCTTCCGGGTCGAGCAGATCGGCGGGGAGCACGAGCGCCCGGCCGCCCCGTTGCTCGACGCACTTCGCCGTCGATTCGAGGCTGCCGGGAAGCGGGGACATGTCGCTGCGCGCGATCGTCGAGGAATGCTCTCGTCGTTCGCCCTCGCAGAGCGTTCGTGCCGTCAGCGCCAGATCGAATCCAAGAGCGGCGAGCTCGACTGCGCAGGCAGACCCGATGCCGCGGCTCGCTCCCGTCACGAGCGCGACCGGGCGCCTCGCCGTGCTGCGTTTCGATCGATTCATTCGTCATCCTTCCTGCGAGAGACCACGTCGTCGAATCGGACGATTCGGGTCTCCCATTTTTTCGGCCAACCGCCGGAAGCCCCCACGATACGGCCGAGCATTCCGCCCTGGTCGTGGCCCAGGGTATTCAGCCAACTCGGATGGGCGGGGCCGGGGTCGTCGTGGGCGATCAGGAGCTCGACCGCGCCGTCCTGCTGGGACCGCGCCGAGTACTTGTTGAGACAGATGTCGAAGAACCGGTGGTCGAGGGACTCCATCCAGAAGTTCGAGAGCTGGAGGTTCCAGGTCCGGCACTCCGGGATGAACGGAATCCGGACGGCGAGCGCTTCGTCGGGGGCGAGCTGCCAATGGCTCTGGTAGTAGTGGATCGTCGGATCACCGCCCGCGGCCTGCAGGATCGCCTGGTCGTGGGCAGGGAGCCGGTTCAGCGTCGTCTCCCGGTAGGTCCGGGTCCACGTCAGACCGAGTTCGATCGTGCTCTCCATGAATCGCAGGGCGCCCATCAGCTGCGCTTCGACCTGATCCGGGGCGAGGTTGTTGTTCGGTCGGCTGGGGTTCAGGCACTCGATCTGAAGCTCGGCAGGCCGCTCTCGAGCACGTATCCCGAAGGTCTGACGGACGACGAGGTTGGTCGTCGCCGGCGTGAGTCGGAGCCAGTTGCCCGGTCGAGGCTCCCGACTCATTGCGATTTCGAAGCTTCCGTCCGGCGCGATCTGCAGCTTCGAGGAGTCGATCTCCGAGATGCTCGCCATGGTATCGATGCCGGTGCCGCCTTTGACGCCGATGCTGAACCAATCGACCGTCCCGCGAGTCCCCGTGATCCGGTAGTCGAAGCGGCCGTCGATCGCGCAGGTCTGGTAGTCGTTGTCGGGATTGTCGTTGAGGATCTTCTTCGTGTCGTCGGCGATCCGATAGAAGGCCGGATACTCGGGGTCGGCGTAGTCGACGAAGCGTTCGAGGCCGGCGCGCAGGATCCGGGTCAGGAAGCGGTACCCGAGCGCACGGTTCATCACGTCGCTCGGAACATCGGGACCTTCGACGAACCGGCCCGCCGCCTTCAGGCGATCGCAGAAATCGGCCCAGACCCGGCCGGTCAGGATGCGCTCTTCGACTTCATGCGTGCCCACCGCGCCTTTCCTCCTCGCGCCCACCCCGCTTCGAACGCGCATTTCGAAGCAGTGGGGGATGCTCCTGCTCGATCCAGCCTCCGAATGGGGAGGTCTGCATCTCGACGTCGATCGAAGCCATCCGCTTTCGGAATCGTTAGCGCATCCGTCCACGTCGATCCCCGCGGCTCCTTGGTCGGGCGGGGGCGGGGCGGCTCCGGTTCGTCTGCGCGAGCCGGGCCGGCGGGCGATCGCTGAGGCCACCGCTGCGGTCCGGAGGCACGAAGTCCAGGGCCGACGTTGTCGTCGATCCGGTTGACGCGCGCGCGACGATGCGTCTATGGTCGGGAACGCCATGCCGGCACGCGAGCTGCTCCCCACCGCCGCTGAAGCGCTCGATACGATCATCGATCTGTCTGGGTGTCCGTCGGGAGGCTGCTCTCGCATGGCGCCCGCGCGCGACAGCGGGAATCGACGAGCCGGAAGGGGGCCGCGCGAATGACCGGGCCGAGTCTGCATGGCGGCGATACGCCTGCGCGCGGCGAAGCTCGAGCGCCGACGTGGTACTGGAAGCTCGACCTTGCCTTGCTGCGCGAGGCGGCGACGATTCGTCGGCGTGATCCGCGCGAGTTTCGCGGCGCAGTCCTCACCTACTTCGGATTCGGCGGACGTGACGACGGCACGATCATCGCCCGGATGCGGAGTCATCCGGAGGGCCGACGGGTCCTCGCCGACCGGATTCCGCTCCCGCCCGGCATTCTCGAGCCCGAGCGGCTCGCGAACCTTCACAGGGGATCTCTCGGTTACGAATACCATCGACACTGCCGGGAGAATGGGCTCGATCCGAAACTGATCTCGGTCGAGAGCGAGAAGGTCGCGCGCGAGTTCCCCGCGACGCCCGAACACGCCTTCGTCTACGACCGCTACCGCGACAGCCACGATCTCTGGCACGTGCTCACGGGCTACGGGACGGACATGGCGGGGGAGGCGGGCATCATCGCCTGGACCTACGCCCAGACCGGCAACAAGGGCTATCTCCTGATCTTTCTCTTGAACGCGCTGATGTGTGTGAAACGCGGTCGTCCCGACGTCTTCCGGACCTGCTGGCAGGGCTATCGCCACGGCAAGCGGTCTCCGCTCCTGCTGGCGGTGGATTGGACTCCGTACCTCGACCGGCCGATCGAAGAGGTCCGCCGGAGGCTCGGTCTCGAGCTCGCGCGACCCTACCGGGTGTTCCACATGGCCGATGCCCCGGGCGCGCCCGATTCGCCCCAGAACTGATTGGATCCCTCGCATGAAAATCCCTGCCGACGACACGCGACTGAAGCGAGCCCTGGAGCACGCCAATCTTCCGGCGCTGGTGCCGGCGCTCGTGCAGCTGACGGGCGACGCGAGCCTGCTCGAGCGCTTTGCGCCGCCGAGCAGTCCGATGATGGGGGCCGTCGACGGGAGCTTCTCGCCCGAGGACCAGGCTGCGATTCGCGGGCTCGCCTTCGAGGTGCTGCGCGCCTACCGCGATGGGGACGGGAGCCTGCCGCCACTGCCGTCCGACGCGACGCTCCAGGCCTTGGTGAATTGGTGTGCCGGTGATCCCCTGCCCGCGCAGTACATCCCGCTCGCGATCGAAGAGGCCGCGCTGGCCGACCCGGATCCGCGGCGCTTCGAATGGCATCGGCGGCCTGCGCCGGAGGTGCTCGCGAAGTTCCACGTCCTGGTCATCGGGGCCGGCTTCGGCGGAATCTGTGCGGCGGTCCGGCTCGGCCAGGCGGGGATCCCGTACACGATCGTCGAGAAGAACGACTCGGTCGGCGGGACCTGGTACGAGAATCGCTATCCCGATCTGCGGGTCGACGTGCCGAACCATTTCTATTCCTTCTCCTTCCGGCCCAATCCGGACTGGTCCGACTATTTCTCGCGTGGCCCGGAGATCGAGGCCTACGCTCGTGGCTGCGCACGGGACTACGGCATCCTCGAGCGGACACGATTCGGAACCGAGGTCCTCACGGCGCAGTACGACGAGGCTGCGTCGCTTTGGCGGGTGCGGGTCCGCGGCCGGGATGGACGCGAAGAGACCGTCGTCGCGAACGCCGTGATCAGCGCCGTCGGCATGCTCAACCGCCCGAAATCGCCCGACATCGAAGGTCTAGACCAGTTCGCGGGCGATGCCTTCCACTCTTCGCGCTGGAAGCCGGACGTGAACTTTTCCGGCAAGCGGGTCGGCGTCATCGGGACCGGGGCGAGCGCTGTCCAGTTCGTGCCGCGGGTCGCCGAGCAGGCCGCCTCGCTCACGATCTTCCAGCGCTCCGCGCATTGGGTCTCGTTCAATGCGAGCTATCGGGCTACGATCCACGACGACTTCAAGTGGCTGCTGCGTCACGTTCCGTTCTACCCGAACTGGTATCGGTTCCTGCTCTTCTGGGCGGGCTCGGACCGCGCCTATCCCGTCTTCCGCATCGATCCCGACTGGAAGGACCCCGATCGTTCGATCAGCCAGGCGAACGATCTGTTCCGGCAATTCGCGACCCAGTACATCCACGATCAGCTCGGCGGGGACCCCGAGCTCGTCGCGAAATGCGTTCCCGACTACCCGCCGCTCGGAAAACGACCCCTGCTCGACAACGGCTGGTACGCGACGCTCCGGCGCGAGAACGTCGAGCTCGTGACGGCCGGCATCCGGCGGATCACGCCGAAGGGCGTCGAGACCCTCGACGGACGCGCCATCGATCTCGACGTGCTCGTCCTCTCGACGGGCTTCCACGCGGGCAAATTCCTGTGGCCGATGCAGGTCGTCGGTCGCGGCGGGGTCCGGCTCGAGGATCGCTGGGAGGGCGGCGAGAATCCGCGCGCTCATCTCGGAATCACGATCCCCGATTTTCCGAATCTCTTCTGCCTCTACGGTCCGAATACCAATCCGGTCGTCGGCAGCGTGATCTACATGCTCGAGTGCCAGACGACCTACGTCATGGGCTGCTTGCGGGCGATGCTGGAGAACGGTCATCGCTCTCTCGACTGCAAGCGGGAGGTCCACGACGCCTACAACGCCCGCCTCGACGCGGAGATGGAGCACATGGTCTGGCGCCATCCCCGGGTCCACAGCTACTACAACAACGCGAAGGGACGTGTCATCACGAACGTGCCCTGGACGATGTACGACTACTGGATAATGACCAGGATTCCCGACCTCCGCGACTACCACGTCGAATAGCTCTCGCATCGGAGAGCGTCTCCGACGCCCTGCGAGCAGGCGGCCTGTCGCGTCGAGGTTGCGCCGATGGTGATCGTCATGATCGACATTCACTCGCGCCGGACGGGATTTCAGGGGATCGGCGAGCGCGAGCCCGCCCACCACCGCGATCTGTCTTTGCCGCGCGGGGATCGCTAGGCTCTGCGGCATGCCCACACGAGCGAACGCAGCCATCACTCCCGGCGATGGCCGGATCCAGATCGAGTCGGTTCTGCTGCCGGATCCCGGCCCCCATGAAGTCGTCGTCCGGACCCTGGCGACCGGCATCTGCCACAGCCAGCTGACCGACGTCAAGCAAGCGAAGGCCGCCAGCCAACCGATGCTGCTCGGCCACGAAGCAACGGGCATCGTGATCGCGCGGGGACGAGAGGTGCGCGCCGTCGCCGAGGGCGATCGCGTCTTCGTGACCTGGTTGCCGCGCGACGGCGGGCCCCTCGCTCGCTTCCCGGGCTCTCCCGTTCTCGCGCGCCAATCGGGGGCCGACGCCGTCTGTAACGCCGTCTTCACGTGGGCGGACCATCTGATCTGCGACGAGCTCTACGTCGTCCCCTTCCCGGACGATCTGCCGACCGACGTGACCTCCATCATCGGCTGTGCCGTCATGACGGGTGCGGGCGCCGTCCTCAATACGGCGGA
>CAZFKD010000022.1:0-17649 GCA_964519695.1 uncultured Spirochaetaceae bacterium | reverse complement strand
GAATCGCATCAGTCCGTTCCACTCCACTCATCGAGGCGCTCGATCGTATCCGCGTATTCGGAGACGAGCTCCTGCATGACGGTGCGCACCGACTTCACATGGTTCATCGAACCGACGATCTGGCCGACGAAGTAGTTGGCGAGCTCGGCGGCGCCGGGGGATTTGTGGGCCGTTCGCGCGATGCGGGACTGGGCCTCGCGCACGAGCCGCGGCTGCAGCGGCATCGGGAGCGGCTTCGGATTCGCGGGATCCTCCCAGGCCTCGGTCCAGGCGCTGCGGAGCTGGCGGGCGGGCTTGCCCGTCAGGGAGCGGCTGCGGACCGTATCGCTCGAGCCCGCCTTCAGGAATTTCTGCTTGACGACGGGATGGGTC
Organism: uncultured Spirochaetaceae bacterium; assembly: GCA_964519695.1. GTDB lineage: Bacteria > Myxococcota_A > UBA9160 > UBA9160 > UBA4427 > UBA4427. The sequence continues at coordinate 17,277 of CAZFKD010000022.1, read as the reverse complement.
TCGGCCTCTTCGGTCGTCAGCCAGAGCGATCCGAGCCAGACGCCCTGGGCGCCTAACGCCAGGGACGCGGCGATCTGGCGACCGCTGCCGATGCCGCCGGCGGCGAGCACGGGGATCGGCGCGACGGCGTCGACGACTTCGGGGACGAGCACCATCGTCGCGACCTCGCCGGTATGGCCGCCCGCTTCGTAGCCCTGGGCGATGATGATGTCGGCGCCGGCTTCGGCATGGCGCCGCGCGTGATCGACCGTCCCGGCGAGCGCCGCGACCTTCACGCCGCGGGCGCGGCCCTGCTCGATCATCCAGGCGGGCGGCGGGCCGAGGGCGCTCGCGATCAGCTTGATGGGATGCTCGAAGAGCATCTCGATCATCTCGCGCTGCTTGTCGAGGCCGACGAGCAGCTCGCCGCGCAGCTCGGTCTCGGGCGGCAGCGGCGGCACGTCGTAGCGGGCGAGCAGGTCGTCGAGAAAGCGGCGATGTTCGGCGGGGATGCGCGCGTCGAGCTCGCTCGCGTCGAAGCCGCCCGCGCGGTCGCTGCCGACGAATTTGGTCGGGAGCAGCAGGTCGACGCCGTAGGGCTTGTCGCCGATCTGCTTTTCGATCCATTCGAGCTCGGCGTGGAGGCCTTCGGGCGAGTGGGCCGACACGCCGAAGATGCCCATGCCGCCGGCCTTCGAGACGGCGGCGGCGACGTCGCGGCAATGGGTGAAGGCGAAGATCGGGAACTCGAGGCCGAGCGCGCGGGCGAGGGGGGTGTCCATGGGGCTCTCCTGGTCCGAACGACTATGGCATTCTCGGAGCGCTGCGAACAAGGAGCCGATCATGACCCTCATTCTGTACGGCGCGCCGCTCTCGCCCTTCGTCCGCAAGGCCGAGGTCGTGCTGCGCGAGAAGGGCATTCCGTTCGAGAGCGAGTCGGTGAACATCCTGCCGATGCCCGACTGGTTCAAGGCGATCAGCCCGGCGCGGCGGATCCCGGTCCTGCGCGACACGTCCATCGGGACCGAGGGGCGCGCGGGAACGCTGCCCGATTCGTCCGCGATCTGCGCCTTCCTCGAGAAGCAGCAGCCCGAGCCGGCGCTCTACCCGAGCGAGCCCTTCGCCCATGGCCGCGCGATCTGGCTCGAGGAGTGGGCCGACAGCGAGCTCGCCGGCGCGATCGGCCTCGGCATCTTCCGCCCGCTGATGTTCCCGCGCTTCCAGGGCAAGCCGCCCGACGTCGAGGCGGCGAAGGCGGCCTGGCACGACAAGCTGCCGCGCCTGTTCGACTACCTGGAGGAAGAGCTCGAGGCGGCGGGGGCGGCGCAGCCCGAGGACGCCCGTCACCTGCTCTGCGGCGCGCTCTCGATCGCCGACATCGCGGTCGGCGTCCAGCTCGCCCAGCTCGAGATGGTCGCCGGCCTCCCCGACGTCCGGCGCTGGCCCCGCGCCGTGACGTTCGGCGAACGCATGATCGCCCGCCCGAGCTTCGCGCCGAACCTCGCCATCTGTCGCAAGATCGTGAAGGAGCGCGTCGACCTCCGGTAGCGGGGAACGCGCGACGCGTCCGACAGCCGAGTCCGCGGCGACCGGCGGAGCGGCCGGCCGGTCCGTCGCCCGTCCGACGGCTTGCCGGCTTGCTAGAGTGCGATTCCGGCCCGCGCACGCGGCCCGCGACCCGAGAGGATGCTCATCGATGCAGCCCGGTTTCTCCCCCGACGATCTGATTGCCTCCCGCAACTACGGCGTCGCCGGCCAGCCCCACGCCGCCTGGACCTGGCTCCGCAAGAACGCGCCGGTCTGGCGCTGCGAGAGCAGCGAGTTCCCGCCCTTCTACGCGATCACGCGCCATGCCGACATCGTCAAGATCTCGAGCAAGCCGGGCCTCTTCAGCAACTCGAAGGGCCCGACGCTGATCAGCTTCGAGCAGGAGGCGCGCCGCGTCGCCGACTCGACCTCCTTCGGCAGCATGCGGACCATCATCGAGATGGATCCGCCCGAGCACCGCGAATTCCGCAAGGTCGCGAGCGCCTTCTTCACGCCGCGCAGCATCCGGCGCCTCGACGACATCGTGACGGAATGCGCGAAGGAGCAGGTCGACAAGCTCGGCCGCGAGGGCGAATGCGATTTCGTGGAGCTGATCGCCCAGCGTCATCCGCTCCGGGTGCTCGCGACGCTGCTCGGCGTCGAGCGCCACGAAGAAGAGACGATGCTGCGCCTGACCCAGGAACTCTTCGCCGCCGAGGATCCCGACCTGCAGCGCAAGGGCGAGGACCGCAAGGCCGCGACCGCGGCCCTCGGCGCCGACTTCATCAACCTCTTCACGCGCATCATCCAGGATCGCCGCGCGAACCCCCGCGACGACCTCGCCAGCATGCTCGCCAACGCGAAGATGCCGAGCGGCGAGCCGATGCCGCCGATCGAGACCTACGGCTATTTCCTGATCGTCTTCACCGCCGGCCACGACACGACCCGCAACGCGATCGCCTCGGGCATGCAGGCGCTGCTCGAGAATCCCGACCAGCTCGCGAAGCTCTGCGCCGAACCCTCGCTCGCGCGCTCGGCGGTCGAAGAGATCGTGCGCTGGTCGACGCCCGTCAACTACATGAAGCGCATCCTGCTGCAGGACGCCGAGATCCACGGCACGAAGCTCCGTGCCGGCGAGGAGCTCGCCATGTTCTACGCCTCGGCCAATCGCGACGACGACGTCTTCGAGGATCCCTTCCGCTTCGACATCACCCGCCATCCGAATCCCCATCTCGGCTTCGGGACGGGCGAACATTTCTGCCTCGGCGCCCACGTCGCCCGGCTCTCGTCGCGCGCACTCTTCCTCGAGCTCGCGCGCCGGATCGAATCGGTCGAGCCCGCCGGCACGCCGTCGCACATCGCCTCGAGCTTCGTCGTCGGCCTCAAGACGCTGCCGATCCGCTACCGCCTGCGCGCGGCGGCCTGAGGGAAGGCGAGTCCGACTCTCTTCATGCGTTGGCTCGGCCGCGCGCGTCCCCTCGCGCACGGTCGTCTGCGCGATCCCGCTTCCTGGAGGAAGACATGACGACGTTCGGATTCACGAAGCTGGTGGTCGGCGATCTCGAGAAGATGAAGGCGTTCTACACGAACGTCTTCGGGCTGAAGCAGTTCGACCGCGTGCAGGCCGACATCGGGATCGATCCGATCGACGAGGTCATGCTGGGGAAGGATTCGGGATTCGTACCGGGCTCGCTCGTGCTGCTTCGTTTCACCGAGCTCGCACCGCCGCGGCCGGGGGCGGTGATCCTCGGCTTCATCACGGACGATCTGAACGCGCTGGTCGACCGGGTCGTCGCGAACGGGGGGCGGCTGCATGCGGCGATCGAGGAGATTCCGGAGATGAAGGTGCGGGTCGCGTTCACGAAGGATCCGGAGGGCAATCTGGCCGAGCTGGTGCAGATGTCGTAGGCGAGTGAGTGATCACGCCCGGATTGGCCGCGCCTCAGGCGTCTTTGGCCGCGAGGTCGCGCAAATAGTGCCGCGCCCCGAGCAGGAAATGCGCCGCCGCCCAGAACATGAAGACGATCAGCGTCAGCAGCGCCTGCCGGAGCTCGACGCCCCCGCCGTAGTAGTCCGAGAGCTCCCCGACGACGACCGGCCCGATCCCGAATCCGACGAGGTTCATCGCGAAGAGCGCCGTCGCCGACATCGTCGCGCGCATGCGCGGCTTGACGAGGTTCTGGAGCACGGCGTGGCCCAGCGCCGAATACTGATGGTTGCCGAGCGTCGCGACGAAGATCCAGAAGACCGCCATCTTCGCATCGGTCGCCGTGTACGCGAGCACCGAGAAGGGCAGCGAGACGAGCCCTCCGAGCGCCGGCAGCCACCAATGCCAGCGCAGATCGATCCGCCCGAGCCGATCCGCGAGCACGCCCGACGAATAGACCGCCGCCCCGCCGGCGACGCCGGCGACGAGTCCCAGCCAGAGCCCGGCCTGCCCGACGCTCATGCCGTGGACACGCACGAGATACGAGGAGTGGAAAGCGCCGACGCCGGCGAGGAAGAGCGTCTGGATCGCGGAGCCCGCGAGCATGTGCGGGATCGTCGGCAGCCGTCCCATGAAGCGAACGGTCTCGCCGAGGGGCTCGATCGCGCGGTCGCCCTTTTCGTCCTGGGCGCCGCGGACGGGCTCGTCGAGGGTGAGCCGGGTGACGAGCGCGAGCAGGACGCCCGGGGCACCGACGACCATGAACGCGGCCTGCCAGCCGAGTGCATCGGAGAGCCAGCCGCCGAGGGCGAGCCCGACGAGCGTGCCGAGCGGGACGCCGAGGGAGTAGATCGAGATCGCGAAGGCGCGGCGCGCGGGCGGGAAGGTGTCGGAGAGCATCGAATGGGCCGGGGGCGTACAGCCGGCTTCGCCGATCCCTACGCCGATCCGCGCGGCGAGCAGCTGCGGGAAGCTCCGGGCGAAGCCGCAGAGCACGGTCATCGCGCTCCAGACGAGCAGCGCCACCGCGATGATGTTGCGCCGGTTGCTGCGGTCGGCGAGGCGCGCGATCGGCATGCCCGCGACCGTATAGAAGAGGGCGAAGGAACCGCCGATCAGCCAGCCGATCTGGCCGTCGGAGAGGCCGAGGTCCCGCTTCACGGGCTCGACCAGGATGTTCATCACCTGTCGATCGACGTTGTTGACGATGTAGATGACGAGGAGCAGGCCGAGCGAATAAGCGGGCGCCTTCATCGGCGAACGGTCCTCCATGGTCGCGCGACATTAACAGAGAAGCGATCGGCGAGTCGCGACGTGCCGAGTCGGGATCGGTCGCTCGGGCGGTCGGGCGAGCGGCGAGTGTCTGGGTGAGGAGGGTGGGCGCGTCGTTCAGACGATCCGGTCCCGGACGAGCGCCTCGATCTCCGCCTCGTCGAAGCCGTTCTCCAGCAGGATCTCGCGCGAATGCTCGCCGGTCAGCGGCGCCGGCGAGCGGATCGTCGCCGGATGCGGCTCGATGCGCGTCGCGTTGCGCAGGATGCGGATCTCGCCCGCCCGAGGATGGAGGGTCGGGACCGCCATCTCGAGGTGGCGGACCTGCGGATCCGCGAAGGCCTCGCCGATGTCGTTCACCGGCCCGCAAGGCACGCCCGCGGCTTGCAGCCGCTCGAGCCAGTCCCGCGCATCCCGCTCGCGCAGCGCTGCGGCGATCTCGAGGTCGAGCGCCTCGCGGTGGCGCGCGCGGTCGGCCGCCGTCGCATAACGCGGATCGTGCGGCAGGTCGGGGCGACCGATCGCTTCGCAGAAGGCCGTCCAGAGCCGGCCCCACGGCGCCGCGACGTTGATCGGCGTGTCGCGCGCCCTGTAGAGGCCCATCGGGCGCAGGGTCGGATGGTGGTTGCCCTCCTGCCCGGGGATCTCGCCGGCGACGGTGTAGCGCGCGGCCTGGAAGTCGAGCAGGCCGAGCGCGGATTCGAGCAGGGAGGTCTGGACGAAGCGGCCGCGGCCGGTCTTCGCGCGTTCGTGGAGGGCGACGAGCAGGCCGACGGCGAGCTGCAGGCCCGCGGCGATGTCGGTGATCGCGGCGCCGGTCCGGACGGGACCCTGTCCGGGCAGCCCGGTCACGCTCATGAGGCCGGACATTCCCTGCACGATCTGGTCGACGCCGCCGCGTTCGGCGTAGGGGCCGTCCTGGCCGAAGCCCGAGATCGAGCCGAGGACGAGGCGCGGATTGAGGCGCGAGAGCGTCGGCCAGTCGAAGCCGAGGCGGGTCTTCACGGGCGGGCGCAGGTTCTCGACGAGCACGTCGGCGCGGGCGACGAGGCGATGCAGGACGGCGATGCCGCCTTCGCGTTTCAGGTCGAGGGTGAGGCTGCGCTTGTTGCGGTGCAGATTCAGATAGTCGGGCGAGAGCAGATCTTCGAGCACGGCCTCGGGCGCGCGCGGCTCGATACGCAGGACGTCCGCGCCCCAATCGGCGAGCTGGCGGACCGCCGTCGGGCCAGCGCGGGCGATCGTCAGATCGAGCACGCGCAGGTCGGCGAGCGGGAGCGGCGGGGCGACGTCGGCGCGGCCGGATCGGGACGGCTCGGTCATCGGGCGACGATTGCATGGCGGCGCGCGATGGGCCAGCGTTGGCCGCGCCAACAGGAGGCCCCCCATGGAACGGATCGAGGGTAAGCGGATTCTCGTGACCGGCGCGACCGGTCAGGTCGCGGGCTGGATGACGGAGACGCTGGCCGAGCGCAACGAGGTCTGGGCCGCCGCGCGGTTCACCGACGCGAACGCCAAGGCCGCGCTCGAGGCGAAGGGCGTGAAGACCGCCTACTTCTCGATGGGCGATGCCGACCTCTCCGGCCTGCCCGATGTCGACTACGTCTTCCACTGCGGCTGCAACACCGCCCCGAAGACGCCCGAGATCGGCATGTCCCAGAACGCCGAGGGGACGGGCTTCCTGATGCAGCGCTACCGGGGCGTCCGCGCCTTCTTCCACATGTCGTCGTCGAGCGTCTATCGCGTCCCGGCGAGCTCGCCCGAGCCGGTCCAGGAGACCGACATGCTCGGCGGCTTCTCCGCCTACGGACCGCATTATGCGATGAGCAAGCTCGCGACCGAGGCGGTCGTCCGCTTCCAGGCCCGGGTGCTCGGGCTGCCGACGATCATCGCGCGGCTCGACGTCGCCTATGGCGCGCGTGGCCACGGCGGCGTCCCGATGGCGCTCTACATGATGATGAAGCACGGCATGCCCTATACCCGCGCCGCTGCGGGCGAGAGCTTCTGCTCGCCGATCCACGAGGACGACATCGCCGAGCAGGCCGAGCGCCTGATCCTGAAGGCGGCCGTTCCGGCGCCGATCGTCAACCTCGGCGGCGACGAGCCCGTCTCGGTCGAGGAGATGATCCGCTACGTCGAGAGTCTGACGGGGCTCACGATGAAGATCGACGTCGCGGAGGGTGCGACCTGGGGCATGAAGGTCCTCGACGGGACGCTGCGCAAGCAGCTCGCCGGTCGCTGCCACGTCGCCTGGAAGGAGGGCGTGCGGCGGGCGCTCGCGGCGCGCAATCCCGAGGCGCTCGTCGGTTAGGCGCGCGGAGCCGGGCCGCGCGCGCCTCGGCCGAGGCGTGCGCAGCCGCCGCACCCGCCCGGACTCAGGCGCTCGGCGCCCGCTTCTGGAACTGCCCCGCCGTGAGGCCCGCGTCGACGACGAAGTCCGCGGCGGTGCAGGAGAGGCTCTCGTCCGACGCCAGGAAGAGCGCCATGCGCGCGACGTCGAGCACGCGGCTCTCCGGGCCGACGTGCGGCGGGGATTTCAGGATCGCCTGCATCATGCGGTGCGGAACCTCGGAGAGATCCGGGTTGCCGGGCATGAAGGGCGCGCTCATGTTCGGGTTGCCGGCCTCCGGGCAGATCGCGTTGACGCGGATCGCATGGCGGCCGAGCTCCATGGCGGCGGATTTGGTCAGGCCGCGGACGCCCCATTTGCTCGAGGCGTAGGCGCTGACGCCGTTCATGCCCTTGATGCCGTCGGTCGAGGCGATGTTGACGATCGAGCCGCCGCCGCGGCGCTTCATCGATTCGAAGACGGCCTGGATTCCGAGGAAGGGCCCGAGCTGGTTGACCTCGACGATGCGCAGGAAATCCTCGCGCGAGATCTGCGTCAGCGGCGCGAGCAGCAGGATCGCCGCGTTGTTGACGAGGACGTCGACGCCGCCGAAGCGCGAGGCCGTCTCGGCGACGCCGGCCTGCCACGCCTCGGGGCGCGTCACGTCGAGATGGACGAAGGCGGCGCTCTCGCCGAGCTCGCGCGCGAGCGCTTCTCCCTGCGGATCCTTCACGTCCGTCAGCATGACGCGGGCGCCTTCGCCGACGAAGAGCCGGGCGATCGCCGCACCGGTCCCCTGGGCCGCCCCCGTCACGATCGCCACCTTCCCGTCCAGTCGTCCCATCGCCGTGTCCTTTCGCATGCCGGCGCGGGCTGGAGTTGCGGTCCCGCCCACCGGCCTGGCAAGGTGTACACGAAACGGGCCTCGCCCGAGAGGAGAATCCATGCGGATCCTGATCCTGATCGCGATGCTCTTCGCCTTCGCCTGCAGCGATGAGGAGGCCGGGAGCGCGCCGGCTGCCACCGAGATCGCCCGCGAGGCTTTCGCCCGCCGACCCGTCGGGTCCTTCCTGATCCTCGACGTCCGGACGCCCGAGGAGTTCGCGGCGGGCCATCTGAAGAACGCGCTCAACATCCCCCACGACCGGCTCGCCGACCGGATGTCCGACTTCCGGAAGTACGCGAACGTCCCCGTGCTCTTCTACTGCAAGTCGGGTCGGCGGGCGGAGCTCGCGATCGACGTGCTCAGCGAGGCCGGATTCACGAACCTGAACCACCTGACGGGCGACATGGACGGCTGGCTCGAGGCGGGTTACCCCGTGACGAAAGAGGTGCTCTGAGCGGGCGCGCCGGAGGCGGCGATCAGTCGCGCATGACGGCGTCGCGGTGGATCTCGCGCAGCGTCGGGTCGAGGCGGGCCAGGCGCACAAAGAGCCGGTTGGGCAGGTCGAGGTACCAGGGCAGGGGGCGCTTCAGGTCGAGGAAGAGGACGGCGCGGGGCGCGTCCGATTCGTTCGCGGCGTCGTGGAGATAGGTGTCGTCGAAGACGATGCCCTCGCCCTCGTGCCAGTAGTATTTCTCCGTCTGCTCGATCACGCTGCGAATCCGTTTGTCGTAGGCGCGGCGGTCGTCGTTGACCCGCAGCCAGCAGCGCTGGTCGCGATTGTCGTTCGGGACGACGAGCCCGAGGTGGTAGCGCCAGAAGCCCTTGTAATAGCCCCAATGGGCGCGGATGTGCTGATTCGGGCCGAGGATCGAGAAGAAGGCCGTCTCGACGTCGGGGATCTCGCGCAAGAGGCGCGCGGTCTCGGGCGCGCGCCGACAGTTCGCCTCGACGAAGCGACCGGATTTGAGCATGAACGTCCGCCACTCGATCTCGTGGATGCCCCGGGTCGTGTAGGGCCCCCCGGAGTCCTTGATGTGGGGGATCCTCTCGGGTCGCGCCATCAGCTCGAGGCATTCCTTGCGGATCACGTCCGCGTGGCGTTCGAGCAGCGCGAGGGCCGGGTAGTGGCGATGGTAGTCGCGGATCAGGGCCGGGTTCTTCTCGACGAGGCCGCGCTCCTCGAGCCGGCGCCAGAGATGCCGCAGATGACGCTTCAGGAGCAGCTTCTTCTGCTTGCGGGGCAGGCGGAAGAGCCATCCGAGCAGGCCGGCAATCGCGAGCGAAGCGATCACGAGAACGGCCAGGACGATCCGCGTGCTCGAGATCTGCAGCGAGACGCCGTCCATCGAGCTGCTCTCCCTTGCTTCGCTTCCCCCCGGAGCTCTCCGGGACACCGACGAGTCTACCGGCTTCAGGTCCGCGGAACGAAAGTCGAAGTCGGGGTTGGGAGCCCCTGCGGCGCCCACCCGGGTTTGCCGTGTGCGCTCGAACGAACGAAGATTGCGATGCGGCGCAGGATCCCTCGCGACCGGATCGGAGAAGACATGAATTTCGGATTCACCGAGGAGCAGGGCTTCCTGCGCGACGCCGTACGCAAGTTCGTCGACGACCGCTGCCCGATGGCCGAGGTCCGGCGCCTGATGCAGACGCCGAACGCCCATTCGCCCGAGCTCTGGAAGGCCTTCGCCGAGCAGGGCTCGGTCGGGCTCCTGATCCCCGAGGCATACGGGGGGGCCGGGCTCGGCTGGGTCGATTTCGTCGTCGTCCTCGAGGAGACCGGGCGGACCTTGATGCCTTCGCCCCTGGTCCCGACCGCCCTCGCGGCATTCGGGATCCGGGAGGCCGGCAGCTCCGCGCAGCAGGCGCGCTGGCTGCCCCGCTTTGCCGACGGGACCGCGATCGGAACGCTCGCCGTGCTCGAAGCGAGCGATCGGACCGGTGCCGAGGGCGTCGCGCTCCTGGCCGAGGCGGACGGCGACGTCGACGTCCTGCGCGGCGAGAAGCGATTCGTCGCCGATGCCGGCAGCGCGGACGTCTTCGTCGTCGCCTATCGCTCTTCGCAGCGCTCCGGAGAGCGCTCCAGCGGGGGCGCCGGCGGCGCGCTCCGGCTCGGGCTGGTCGCCCGCGACGCGCCCGGCGTCCGGGTCGAGCTCGTCCCGAGCCTCGACGAGACGAAGCGCAGCGGCACGCTCTCGCTGGCAGGCGTCCGGATCGGGCCGAACGAGCGACTCGCCGATGCGGATCCGGAGGCGACGCTCGCGCTGCTGCTCGATGCGGGCAGCATCGCCGTCACGGCGGAGGGGCTCGGCGCTGCCGAGGGCGCGCTCGCGCTGACGGTCCAGTACGCGAAGGATCGGGTCCAGTTCGGCTCGCCGATCGGGCGCTTTCAGGGCGTCAAGCATCGCCTGGCCGACATGTGGGTCGATACCGAATCGATCAAATCCCTCCTCTACTACGGGGCCTGGGCGATCGACGAGCGTCGGGACGCCGTCCCGCGCCATGCCTCCCTCGCGAAGGCCTATCTCGCCGACGCCTTCACGCGCATCGGCGTCGACTGCGTCCAGCTCCATGGCGCCGTCGGCTATACGATCGAGTACGACATCCAGCTCTATCTCAAGCGTTCGAAATGGGTCCGCCCGATGTTCGGCGATGGCGATCATCATCGAGACCGCCTGGCCCGACTTTCGATGCCGGCGAGCTGAAGCAGCGCAATCGATCTGAAGGCCCTGGAGACGAACGGATGGACTTCAATTTCACGCCCGAAGAGCAGGCCTTCCGCGAGGAGATCCGCGCGTTCCTCGACGCGCATCTGCCGGATCCGGTGCCCGAGGACGATCCGGACTTCCTGCGCGTCTGGAACGAGAAGCTGCGGGCGCAGCGCTGGGTCGGCTTCAACTGGCCGCGCGAATGGGGCGGCGGGGGCGGAGACCTGATCCGCCAGTTCATCCTGAAGGAGGAGATGTCCGCCCGTCGCGCGCCGGCGCTCGGCCTCGATTTCATGGGCCTGACCTGGGTCGGTCCGGCGATCATCGCCCACGGGACGCAGGCGCAGAAGGCGGAGCATCTCGAGGCGATCCTCGACGGGCAGAGCCATTGGTGCACGGGTTATTCGGAGCCCGACGTCGGCAGCGATCTCGCGTCGCTGCAATGTCGCGCCGTCCGCGACGGCGACGAGTACGTCATCCACGGCCAGAAGATCTGGACGACCTCCGCGCATTTCGCGAGCCACATCTTCCTGCTGGTCCGCACCGATCCGACGGTCTCGAAATACAAGGGCATCACCTGCCTGCTCGTCCCGATGACGACGCCGGGCATCACGATCTCGCCGATCGAGAATCTCTCGGGCAAGGCCTCCTTCAACCAGGTCTTCTTCGACGGGGCGCGGACGCCCGTCTCGAATCGGCTCGGCGCCGAGGGCGAGGGCTGGAAGGTCGTGATGGGCGCGCTCGCGAACGAGCGCTCGGGCATCTCGGAGGCGACCGAGATGCTGCAGCATCTCGACGACATCCGATCCCTCGCGAAGCGCGCGCAGCGCGGCGGCCGCCCGGCCCTCGCAGACGATCGCGTCCGGCGCCGCCTCTCCGAGATGGAGATCCGCGTCGAGGCCATGCGGCTCACGGGCCTGCGCCATCTGACGGATCAGCTGAACGGAAATCCCTCCGGCAGCGAGACCGCGATCAACAAGCTGCAGCGCGGCATTCTCGAGTTCGAGATGAGCGAGCTGACGCTCGAGCTGCTCGGGACAGCCGCGCAGCATCAGGGCGAGCTGCAACACGAAGCGCTCGCCTGGCATGGCACCGTCATCGGGGGCGGCAGTCCGAACATCCAGCGCAACATCATCGCCGAGCGGATCCTCGGCCTCCCGAAGGACTGAAGAGTCCGAGGATCGAAGAGGAGCGAGCGGTTTGGGATTCGATCTCGTGATTCGCGGGGGCACCGTCGTCGACGGCTCGGGCCTCGCGGCCTATCGCGCCGACGTCGCGATCGAGCAGGGCCGCATCGCCGCGATCGGCCGCATCGCCGAGCGCGGGCGGCAGGAGCTCGACGCCGAGGGCCACGTCGTGACCCCCGGCTTCATCGACGGCCATACCCATTTCGACGCCCAGCTCTTCTGGGATCCGCAGGGCGCGAACTCCTGCTGGCACGGCGTCACGACCGCCGTCATGGGCAATTGCGGCTTCACCCTCGCGCCCGCCCACGCGGGCGCGAGGGCGCTCGTCGTGCGCAATCTCGAGCGCGCCGAGGACCTCGACCCGGCCGCCCTCGCCGCCGGCATTCCGTGGGGCTGGGAGACCTTCCCGGAATACATGGACGCCGTCGATCGCGCGCCCAAGGCGATCCATTATGCGGCCAACATCGGCCACTCCGCGCTCCGGACCTTCGCGATGGGCGAGCGCGCGTTCGAAGAAGCGGCCTCGCCCGCCGACCTCGCGCGCATGGAGGCCGAGCTCGAAGCCGCGCTGCGCGCCGGCGCGGTCGGCTTCACGACGACCCGCAGCGAACATCACGAGACCTCGGACGATCGCCCCGTCGCCTCGCGCCTGGCGTCCTGGTCCGAGCTGCACCGCCTCGCGAGCGTCATGGCGCGCCTCGGCACCGGCATCCTCGAAGGCGGAACGGAGGGCGTGCTCTCGAGCGATCCCGATGTCGTCGACGAGACCTGGCGGCAGATCCGCCACATCGCCGTCGATCTCGGCGTTCCAGTCACGGCGGGCCTGATCGCGACGAAGGCCGGCGGGCGCCGCATGCTCGAGCAGATCGACGCGATCGCGAAGGCCGGCGGCCGGATGTACGGGCAGTCGCATTGCCGCGGGATCTCGGTGCTGCTCTCGTTCAAGACGCGGCTGCCCTTCGACGTCCTGCCGTCCTGGCAGCCGCTGCGATCGCGTCCGATCGACGAGCAGCGCCGCATGCTCGCGGATCCCGCCGTTCGCGAACGCTATGCGAAGGCGGCGATGGAGGGGGATTTCAGCGCCTGGCGCGGAATCGGCGCGATGCCCCGGCCGCCCGACTACGACGGCATCCGCGTCTACGAGCGCGGCCTGCCCCCGAATCCGAGCGTGCGCGAGGTCGCGACGCGGCGCGGCGTCTCGCCCGCGCGGGCGATGATCGACCTGGCGGTCGAGAGCGACTTCGAGACGCTCTTCATCCAGCCGAGCCTCTATCCCCAGGACGAGACGGTCCTGCTCGAGGTCCTGCGGCATCCGCGCACGATCATGACCTTCTCCGACTCCGGCGCTCATCTCTCGCAGATCGCGGATGCGTCGATCCATACCCATCTGCTCGGCCATTGGGTACGCGATCGCGGCGAGCTGGGCCTCGAGGAGGCGGTCCGGATGCTGAGCTTCGAGCCGGCCCTCGCCTGGGGCTTCGCCGATCGCGGGCTCGTGCGCGAAGGTCTGCAGGCGGATCTCAACGTCTTCGATCCCGCCCGCATCGGACCGGCGGTGCCGCGCATCGTCGAGGATCTGCCGGCCGGGAGGCCGCGGCTCTCGCAGAAGTCGGTGGGCATCCGCGCGACGATCGTCGCGGGCGAGGTGACGATCCGCGAGGGCGTGCCGACCGGGGTGTACCCGGGGCGGCTCTATCGCAATCGGTTGGCGAGGAAACGATGAGTCAGGCTACGGGCAATGGCGTCGGGCAGGTGTCGCGGGTTCCCAGCGAGGCGGAGCTCGATGCGCTCTTCGAGCGGGTCTCGAACTGGAACCGCTGGGGCGATGCCGACGAGCTCGGCATGCTGCACCACCTGACGCCCGAGCGCCGCGCCGCCGCCCGGGACTGCGTCGTCGACGGGACGAGCATCAGCCTCGCCCACGACCTCGGCGTCTTCCCGACCGCCGAGATGCCGTATCCCGCCGAGCACCACATGCTCGCCGCCGGCGACGCCCGCGACGATTCCGGGATCCCGGGTTACGAGGCCTCGCGCGACTACTTCGGCTGTCACGTCCACGGTCTCGGCGTGACCCACATCGACGCGCTCTGCCACATGTTCTGGCGCGGCCGCATGTACAACGGCTATCCCGCCTCCGACGTGCGCAGCACCGGCGCGCTCAAGAACAGCGTCCTCTCCTTCGCCGACGGCATCGTCGGGCGTGGCGTCCTGCTCGACGTCGCGGCGACGAAGAGCGTCGTCCATCTCCCGCCGAGCCAGAGCGTCATCACCGTCGCCGACCTCGAAGCGACCGAGCAGCGCCAGAGCGTGCGCGTCGGCCCCGGCGACATCCTGCTCGTCGGCGCCGGCCGCGATGCGCTGCGACGCGAGCACGGCGGCCGGCTCGACCCGGCGCTCGGCATGGCGGGGCTCCACGCCGAGTGTCTTCCCTGGCTGCGCGAGCGGGAGATCGCGGTGCTCGGCAGCGACGGGATCTCGGATCCGATGCCGGGGCTCGGCATCCCGAACTGGCCCTTCCCGATCCACCAGATCGGGATCACGAGCATGGGCCTGCATCTGATCGACAATCTCGCGCTCGGCCGCCTCGCCGAGGCCTGCGCCTCGCGGCGGCGCTGGAGCTTCCTCTTCACGCTCGGCTCGATCCGCGTGCCGGGGGGAACGGGCTGCCCGGTGAACCCGATCGCGCTGCTCTGATCCGGCCGCCGTTCGTCCGGCGGCTCTTCAGCCCGAGCGCGAGGCCCGGCGCGCGTCGAGGGCGCGACGGATCTCGGCCTGCTTCGCACCGTCGAGCCGGAAGCGCAGCAGGATGAAGCCGCCGATGACCATGCTGACGAGCGGGGCGATCGCGTTGAGGCTGCGGATCGCGAGCCGGGCGGTCTCGGACTGCGACGGGGCGTTCGGCACGAAGTCGACCCACGAGAGCGTGAAGCCCGTGATCATCGCCATGATGCCGCTCGAGGTCTTGTAGAGGAAGGTGAAGGCGGAGTAGTAGGCGCCCTCCTTGCGGTCGCCGGTCTCGAGCTCGTCCGCATCGATCACGTCGGCGAGGATCGACTGGCCCATGACGTTGCCGCACGCGGAGCAGGCGCCCGTCAGCGTGACGACCATCTGCATCCAGCGCAGATCGCCTTCGCCGACGAAGAACAGGCAGGCGTAGCCGACGATGCCCGCCGCCGTGCCGACGAGCCAGGTCTTCTTCTTCCCGATCCGGCGCGCGAGCCAGACCCAGAGCGGCAGCGAGAGCAGCGACGAGCCGACGTAGAAGAGGAAGATCTCGCCGATCTTGCCCGGCAATCCGATCACGTACTGCATCAGGAACGGCGCGACGACCATGCTGGCGCCCGAGCCTGTATGCTCGATGGAGATCAGGATCAGGAGCTTGCGCGAATAACGGTTGCGCCAGACGTCGCGGGCGATGGCGCCGTTCGAGGCGCCGCCGCGTCGGCGATTGCCGGCGGGCTCGCGGAGCACCGCGACGGAGAGCGCGATCGAGGCGACGACGGCGATGCCGCAGACGAGCGCGAAGGTCCCGGCGAGGGCGCGGCGGTCCGGGGCCGTCATCAGCGCGGGCATGCCGAACACGAGACAGCCGATCATCCCGACGTAACCCGCCGCCTGGCGCCACGCGAAGATCCGGGAAACCGCGTGGCTGTCGGTGGTCAGCTCCGCGCCGAGGGCCTGATGGGGGGTGTAGAAGATCGTGATCGCGAGATTGAAGGCGAAGACGGCGATCGTCATCCAGGCGATCGCCAGGACGGGCGAAAGGGACTCGGGCGGCGCCCAGACCATGTAGCCCGAGACGGCGACCGGAATCGCCGAAGCCGCGATCCAGGGTCTCCGCCGGCCCCAGGCATGCTGCGTCCGATCGCTCCAGACCCCGGCCATCGGGTCCGTCACCGCGTCCCAGAGCCGTCCGACTCCGAAGATGAGGCCCATCGCGACGGGCGGGATCAACAATACGTCGACCGCGTATTTGTTGACGTAGCTCATGAAGAGCACGAGCGAGAAATTGACCGCGATCATCGGCGAGGCGTAGGCGGCGAGCGTGACGAGCGAAATCGGAGCACGGGTCGCGATCGCGGCGGGCGGCGTCTCGGGCGTCGGCATCGACGGCAGCATAGAGCAGCCAAATGACGCTCGGATGGTTATCGTACACCCCATGAAAAGCTGGTCAGCCTGGATGGCGACGGGTCCATTCGCCCTGCTCTGTCTGCTCGGATGCGGACCCGTACTGCTCCTGCCCGGCGGCGAGCTGTCGGGGCCGGTCGAGCCCGCGCCTTCCGACTGGACGTTCAGCGACGAGATCTCGACGATCCAGCTCGAGACGCGCCCGCCGGACCCGTACTCGATCAACATCTGGGCGGTCGGCGTCGGCGACCGGCTCTATGTCCATGCCGGCGCGAATCGCTCGCGCTGGGTCGAGAACCTGTCGACCGATCCGCGCACGCGCGTGCGCGTCGCCGGCAAGCTGCATCCGATGACGGCGACGCGCGTCGAGGACGCGACGGAGTTCGCGACCTTCGCGGAAGCCTACAAGAAGAAGTACGGCGTGCGTCCTCGCAACGAGAACGTGGCCGAAGTCTACCTCTATCGATTGGAACCCCGGACATGAAGATCGGACTCTGCTTCCCCTATACCCAGGACGACCTCTCCCGCGAGCGCATGCTCGAGTGGTTCCGCCGCATCGACGAGGGGCCGTTCTCGACGCTTTCCTGCGGCGAGCGGATGGTCGGTCCGTCCGTCGACATGATGGCGACCATCGCCGCGGCGGCGGCCGTGACGAAGCGGGTCCAGATCGTGCCGACGCTCTACGTCCTCCCGATGCATCCCGCGATCAAGGTCGCGAAGCACGCGGCGACCCTCGACCTCATCGCCGGCGGCCGGACGACGATCGTCGTCGGCACGGGGGGCCGTCCGCAGGACTATCAGTGCATGGAGAAGCCGCGCGAGGGGCGTTATTCGCGCATGGATGCCCAGGTCGCCGAGATCCGCCGGATCTGGGCCGGCGAGCTGCCCTTCGAGGGCGCCGAGCCGATCGGCCCGAAGCCGGTCCAGCCGGGCGGCCCGAAGATCCTCGCCGGCTCGATGGGGCCCAAGTCGATCGCGCGCGCCTCGAAATGGGCCGACGGCGTCTACTCCTGGTCGGGCAACGGCGTCGCCGCCGAGATGAAGCAGCAATACGACTGGGTCACCGCGTCCTGGGAGAATGCCGGGCGCACGACGGCGCCCCGGCGCGTCGGCGGCTTCTGGTATTCGCTCGCGCCCAACGCCGACGAGCGGCTCAAGGCGTACGTCTACAAGTACATCAAGGTCATGGGCGAGGCGCCGGCGAAGGCGCTCTCCCGGATGGTCGATCGCTCGACGCCGGACAAGGTCCGCGAGTCGCTCGAGGCCTATGCCGAGCTCGGCTACGAGGAGTGCTGGCTCAATACGGCGACCTCGGATCTCGCCGAGATCGACGGCCT
>CAZFKD010000021.1:9969-17804 GCA_964519695.1 uncultured Spirochaetaceae bacterium | reverse complement strand
CTCGTCGCGCTGGCTCTTCTTCTCGCCGCGGATCGTGAGCGTGCCGTGCTCGAGCTCGACGGTGACGTCGTCCTTCGAGACGCCGGGCAGCTCCGCGTGGACGCGGTATTCGTCGGCGGATTCGGTGATGTCGACCTGGGGCGTCGTGAAGCTCTGGAGCAGCCGCCCGCTCTCGGGACCTTCCTGGAAGAATCAATCGAACAGGCTCCGGAAGGGATCGGATCCCCGCCAGGGATCGAGATCGGCGAAGAGGGAGCTTCGCGGGGCCACGGACGATTCTCTCGGCTCAGCCATGATGTGCACCTCGTTCGGTAGGGATTCGGATGCGCGAGCACGACCCTGCGCCGGGAGCGCGCATCGATCCAGACTCGTCGTTCGAAGAATTCCGGCCGGATCCGGCCGGCTTCTGGCGGCTCATGAACAAGCACGAAGCATGCCATCCGACGGACTCGGACGAGCCGGGCTCTCGGGGCCGGGGCCATGCAGGCGCGCGTCGACGCCGAGGCGTGTCGCCACGGGGCGTGGCGGATCGACTCGGCGCGGTGGGGTTCCCGAGACGACTCGGGTCCGTCTCGACGCTGGCGCGCGGCTCTCTTCGCGGTGGGCCGCGCCTTCGGCGGCGCAGCGCGCGCGCGGCTCTGCTCGGCACTTTTCGGCACGGGCCTTGCTCTTGTCGGCGCGGGGCCGATGCTCGGCGTTGAGGAGGAAGTCGCATGCGCCGTCAACGAGATTCGAATCATTCCGCCGCGAGCTCGCCGCGCAAGAGTCGCCGCATCCATTCCGAGACCCCGGGAAAGCTCCCGGAACTCGCCGCCTGTCCGCGCTGCCACGCGAGCTATCGCAACGGACGCTGGACCTGGGAAACGCCGCCCATCGGCTCCTATTCGCTCGAATGTCCCGCGTGTGAGCGCATTGCGGACGACGATCCGGCCGGCGAGCTGCGTTTGTCGGGAACCTTTCTCGCCGCCCATCGCGACGAGATCGAAGGCTGCCTGCGCAACCTCGAGGCGCACGAAAAGTCGGAGCATCCGCTGAAGCGGATCCTCTCGCTGCGCGAGGACGGCGCGGATCTCGTCGTCCGGGTCACCGACGCGAAGCTGGTGACCCAGATGGGCCACGCGCTCGAGAACGCCTGGTCCGGGGCGCTCGTGCTTCCGAAGACGACGGCGGATCGGACGGCCTACGCCCGGGGCAGCTGGCATCGGGACTGATCCGGTCGAGTTCGACCGGGCCCGCAGGGGCTCAGGCGATGCGTACGGTCTGCTCGAGCGAAACCGGGCAGGCGAGCGAGTTCGAGACCAGGCAGGCGGTCTTCGCCTTTTCGAGCACTTTATCGGCCTTGGCGGGGTCGCCGCCGGCCGGCAGGACGAGCTCGACCTGGAGGGTCATCCCGCTGAAGCGGGTCGTACGCTCGACCCGGTCGAGCGTGCCCTCCGCCCGGCACGAGACGGTCGTGAAGGGCAGGGAAGACGCCTGCGCCACCGCCCGCAGCGACAGCACGTAGCAGTCCGCGACGGCGGCGACGAGCAGCGTCTCGGGCGACCAGCGATCGCCGGGGCCACCGAACTCCGCCGGCGCGGCGCTCGCGAGGGCCGGGAGGCCGGGACTCGCGAGGTCGACCTCGCCGGCGCTGCCTGCCCGGGCGGAGACTTCGTAGAAATGGGGAAAGCTCTGCATGGGGGCCTCCGATCGGGTTCGGCGCGTTCTCCGCTAAGGTAGGCGGCCGCCGCGCCCCCGGCAGGACGCTTTCGCCCGGACCCGCCCGACAGGACCCGCTCGCGCCATGATCTCGCTCTCGAACCTCTCGAAATCCTTCGGTGGCCGCACGCTCTTCGCGGGCGCGTCCCTGCAGTTCAATCGCGGCGAGCGCTATGGGATCGTCGGCGCCAACGGCTCCGGAAAATCGACCTTCCTGAAGATCCTCTCGGGTCAGGATTCGGCGAGCGACGGCGAGGTCTCGATCCCGAAGCGCGCGGTCGTGGGCGTGCTCGAGCAGGACCATTTCCAGTACGAGGACGAGCGCATCCTCGACGTCGTGATGATGGGCAACGAGGTCGTCTGGGCGGCGATGGAGGAGAAGGAGAAGATCCTCGCCCGCGCGTCGGATCATTTCGATGCCGACCGCTATGCGGTGGTCGAGGACGTGATCCTGCAGGGCGACGGCTACGGTCTCGAAGCGCGGGCAGGGGAGATCCTCGAGGGGCTCGGCATTCCCACGGCCGTGCATGAACAGCCCCTCTCGACGCTCTCGGGCGGCTTCAAGCTGCGCGTGCTGCTCGCCCAGGTGCTCGCGGCCGACCCGGACGTGCTGCTGCTCGACGAGCCGACCAACCATCTCGACATCCTCTCGATCCGCTGGCTCGAGGAGTTCCTGCAGGACTACAAGGGCGTCGCGCTGCTCATCTCCCACGATCACCGCTTCCTCGACACCGTGGCGACGACGATCGTCGACGTCGACTACGGCGCGATCAAGGCCTATCCCGGCAACTACGCCCACTTCGTGCAGGCCAAGCAGGAAGAGCGCGAGCGCAAGGAATCCGAGATCGAGAAGCGCGAGGCCGTCATCGCCGAGCACAAGGCCTTCGTCGAGCGCTTCCGTTCGAAGGCGACCAAGGCGCGCCAGGCCCAGAGCAAGCTCAAGATGATCGACCGCATCGAGATCGAGCGGTTGCCCGAGAGCTCGCGCCGCTATCCGCGCTTCCGCTTCCGGCAGCGGCGCCCGAGCGGGCGTCAGGTCGTGGAGCTGGCCGGCATCTCGAAGTCGTACGGCGAGAAGCGGGTGCTCGAGGGCGTCGATCTCGTGATCCAGCGCGGGGATCGCGTCGCGATCATCGGTCCGAACGGGATCGGCAAGTCGACGCTGCTCGAGGTCATGGTCGGCGAGAAGAAGCCCGACGCCGGCCGTGTCGAATGGGGCTACGAGACCCATCCCGGCTATGTCGCGCAGGACCACAAATCCCAGCTCGTCGCCGAGGCCGGCGCCGAGCGGCAGACCCTCGAGGACTGGCTCGGCGGCTTCTGTCCCGGGCAGCCGATCGGCTTCGTGAAGGGCCAGCTCGCGGCCGTCCTCTTCTCGGGCGAGGAAGGCAAGAAGCGGCTCGGCGCGCTCTCGGGCGGCGAGGCGGCGCGGCTCTTGTTCGCACGGCAGGCGGTGGAGCAGCCGAACGTGCTGATCCTCGACGAGCCGACCAATCACCTCGATCTCGAGGCGATCGAGGCGCTCGTCGCCGCGGTGCGCGAGTACGACGGGACGGTCGTCTTCGTCTCCCACGATCGCTGGTTCGTGAACGAGCTCGCGACGCGGGTCGTCGAGATCACGCCCGAGGGCGTTCACGACTATCCCGGCAGCTACGACGAATATCTCGCCCGCGCGGGCGAGGACCATCTCGACGCGAAGGAAGTGCTGCGCCGTTCGCGCGAGTCGAAGCGGGCGGCCCGCGCCGGCTCGGCCGGGAACGACACGACCCGGTCGGGCGCGCGATAGGGCAGGGCGACATGCTGCAACTCGATTCGATCTCCAAGCGCCACGGGGGCCAGATCCTCTTCCTCGAGACCTCGGCCGCCGTCCAGCGCGGAGAGAAGGTCGGCCTCGTCGGCCCGAACGGCGCAGGCAAGTCGACGCTCTTTCGTCTGTTGATGAAGGAAGAGGAGCCCGACGACGGCCGCGTCGCGATCGATCGCGGCGTCACGCTCGGCTATTTCAGCCAGACGATCGGCGAGATGAAGGGCCAGTCCGTGCTCGAGGCGACGATCTCGGGCGCCGGCGCCGTCTCGGACGCGGCCCGGCGGCTGCACGAGCTCGAGCTCGCCCTCGCCGATCCCGAGCGCGCCGACGAGATGGACAAGCTCATCGAGCGGTACGGCGAGGCGCAGGCGCTCTTCGAATCCCTCGGCGGCTACGGCCTCGAGGCGCGGGCCCACGAAGTACTCGCCGGGCTCGGATTCTCGCCGGAGCAGGTCGCGGGCGACGTCGGTCTGCTGTCGGGCGGCTGGAAGACGCGCGTCGGCCTCGCCCGCATCCTCGTCATGCGGCCCGACGCCCTGCTGCTCGACGAGCCGACGAACCACCTCGACCTCGAATCGATCCTCTGGCTCGAGGGCTGGCTGCGCGATTTCGATGGGGCCTTGATCCTGACGACCCACGACCGCGAGTTCATGAACCGCATCGTGACGAAGATCGTCGCGATCGACGGCGGCGAGCTGACGACCTACTCCGGCGACTACGACTTCTACGAAAAGCAGCGCGCGCTCGCGGAGCGCGAGCAGGAGGCGCAGTTCGCGCGCCAGCAGGCGATGCTCGCGAAGGAGGAGGCCTTCATCGCCCGCTTCAAGGCCCGGGCGAGCCATGCCTCCCAGGTCCAGTCGCGCATCAAGAAGATCGACAAGATCGAGAAGGTCGAGCCGCCCAAGCGCGCCCAGACCCTCGAGTTCGATTTTCGTCCCGCGCCGCGCTCCGGCGACGACGTGCTCCGCCTGGCCGGCATCCGCAAGGCCTACGGTGAGCGGACGATCTTCGACGGCTTCGATCTCTTGATCCGGCGCGGCGAGCGCTGGTGCGTCATGGGGGCGAACGGCGCCGGCAAGTCGACGCTGCTCAAGATCGCGGCCGGTGCGAATCCCCCGGACGGCGGCGAGGTCACGCTCGGCGCCGCCGTCAAGCTCGGCTATTTCGCGCAGCATTCGATGGATCTGCTCGACGGCGACGAGTCGGTCTTCGAGACCCTCTCGAACGCCTTCCCGCAGACGAGCCAGGGCGTGATCCGCTCGCTCGCGGCCTGCTTCGGCTTTCCGGGCGACGAGATCGAGAAGCGCTGCAAGCTGCTCTCGGGCGGCGAGAAGGTCCGCCTCGTGATGGCGCGCATGCTCTACGACCCGCCCAACTTCCTCGTGCTCGACGAGCCGACGAACCATCTCGATCTCGCGACGAAGCAGATGCTGATCACGTCGCTCGCGAGCTACGAGGGCACGCTGCTGCTCGTCTCCCACGACCGCCACTTCCTGTCGAAGCTGACGAGTCGCGTCCTCGAGCTCGGCCCGGAAGGCCCGCGCGTCTACCCTGGCAGCTACGCCGAATACGTCGTCGCGAGCGGCCACGAAGCGCCGGGCATGCGATCCGCCTGAACGACCCGCTCTTCGCACAAGTCGCGGCCGACGCGACGCGGGGGAGGCGAATGGCTCGCCCTCGCCACGGCCCGCGTTGCTTCACCTCGTGGATTGCAGTTGCGATCTGCGCGGCGGGGCGGGCTTGGGCTGCGCTTTACTTCGCCTCCCCCGCGCCGCGCCGGCCGCTCGCGCATGCGCTGAACGGGGCTCGATTCGAGTTGGGTTCACGTTGCAGCAACGAATCGATGCTGCTCGGAAGCGCGTCGCGTCGCCGCCCCCTGCCCAGACAAGCATGGCGATTCTCGTTTGCCCTGTACGGGCACGCCCGCCGTTTCGCGACCGGTCAGCAACCCAGCGAGCGACCGGTGCGGTGCGCTGGGCGCGAAGTAAAGCGCAGCCTTCGGTCGCTTCAGCTCGCAATTCGCAGCAGCAGAACGATCCAAGAGGCGACGAAGGCCGTGCCAAGGGCGAGCCATTCGCGCCCAGCGCGCCGCGCCGGTCGCGTCTTGTGAGACGCACCCGCCCGCGAACCGACGCACCCGCCGTCAGAGCGCCGCGAGGATCGCCTCTGCGCTCGAGACTTCGAATTTGCCGCCCGCATCGACCGCCAGCTTCTTGACGACGCCGTTTTCGACGATCGCCGCGAAGCGCTGCGAACGCAGGCCGAAGCCGATGCCCGAGCCGTCGAACTCGAGGCCGAGGGCCTTCGTCAGGTCGCCGTTGCCGTCCGCGATCAGGCGGACCTTGTCGCCGGCACCGCGGTCTTCGCCCCAGGCCTTCATGACGAACGCGTCGTTCACCGACATGCAGATGATCTCGTCGACGCCCGTCGCGCGGATCTCGTCCGCCTTCTCGATGAAGCCGGGCAGATGCTTGGCGGAGCAGGTCGGGGTGAACGCGCCGGGGACCGCGAAGAGCACGACCTTCTTGCCCGCGAAGAGCGCATCGGTCGTGAGGTCGCTCATGTCCGTCGCCTTGACCTTCACGTTCGGGATCTTCTCGCCTGCCTGGATCGTCATTTCGTCGCCTCCTGTTCGAATGGAATTGGGACATTAGGACCGAGGAGACCGGTCGGACAAGGGAGGTGGCGGCATCGGGGCCGATCGTGCTCCGCGATCGGCGCGCGCGATCGGTCCCGCTCTGCGCCCGAGCGAAGCCCGTCGATCGTTCCGACAGGACCGATGGAATCGAGTACGTTCTTCCGTCATGACCAGCCTCGTCGCCATCGGAGCCTGGGTGACCGAAAACGAGTCGCTCCTGAGCGGGCTGGCGGCGATGATCGTGCTCTTCGGTGTCGTGCTCTCCCCGCTCGGTGTGGCCCTGCGGCGTCTGGTGCGGCGCGGCCCCGTATCCAAGGGCGGGGGAGTCGCCGGCGAATCCGGATTCGGCAGGGCGCCGGTGCCGGTCGGGCCCGCCGTGCCGACCCGGATCACGCTGAAGGCTTTGACGGCTCCCTCGAGCCATCCGACGCGTTTCGCGCAGAGCGATGGCGCGCGGATCGCCTACAACGAGCGCGGCTCGGGTCCGATCGCGATGATCGTCGCGCCGGGCATCCTCTCGCATCTCAACGTGATGGATGCGCTCCCGGCGACGCGGGGAACGCTCGATGCGCTCGCCGGCTTCGCGCGCGTCGTGACCTTCGACAAGCGCGGGCAGGGGCTCTCCGATCCGGCGGTTCGGGTTCCGGATCTCGAGCAGCGCAGTCGCGACATCGACGCCGTGATGAACGCTGCGGGCCTCGAACGCGCCTTTCTGCTGGGATTCTCGGAGGGCGGTCCGATGTGCATCCACTTCGCGACGTGCCATCCCGCGCGCGTGCAGGGCTTGATCCTGGTCGGGACGGCGGCACGGTTCCTGCAGTCCGAGAGCTATCCGATCGGGATTCCGCGCCGCACGCTCGAGGCCGTGAGCGAAGCCTGGGGGCGCGGCGCGCTGCGATCGATCCTGATGCCGAGCATCTCGCGCGATGTGATCGACGACGAGACCTACATCGCGATGGAGCGCTTGATCGGTCCCCGCGACACCGTCCGGCAGATCATCGGCATGATCATCGAGACCGATGTCCGGACGCTGCTGTCCGACGTGCGGGCGCCCGCGCTGGTCGTGCATTTCACGGGCGATCTCGCCGTTCCGATCCGGCTCGGTCGCGCGCTCGCCGAGGGCCTTCCGAATGCGGAGTTCCTCGAGGTCAACGCCGTCGACCACGGCGATCTGTCGCAGTCCGTCGAGGCCGTCGCGCGGATCCGGCGTTTCTGCGAGCAGGCTGCCCGCGAGGTCCCGAGCGCGGCGCCGCTCTGATCGGACGGATCGATCGGATCACTCGGCGGCCTCGACCTGCAGGCTCTCGAGGTACGCGACCAGCGGATCGAGGGTCGCCCCGATCAGCTCGTCGCCCTCGGCATACCGTTCGAATTCGCTGCTCAATCGCTCGCCCCAGAGCGGCATGCCGCCGCGCGCATGCTGGGCCGGAAGCGATCGCCCTTCGATCCAGGCCGCCACGCGGTCGGGATCGAAGCGACCGCCTTGGCGCGCGCTGATCTGCGCGAGGTCCGGCGGCGCGGCGTTCGCCCCGTCCGGGTCGGTCGTCGGCGAGCCGAAGCCCGCCCGCTCGGCGGACCCGTGGCAGCGTTCGCAGAGTCGTTCGAACGACTTCTGGCCCTCGGCGAGCAGCCAGGGCTGACGCACGGGATCGCGCACGCGGCAGACCTCGCCGAGCGCCGCGGGTCGCGCGA
>CAZFKD010000021.1:0-9959 GCA_964519695.1 uncultured Spirochaetaceae bacterium | reverse complement strand
AGTGGATGTTCTTGGCCTTCTTCTGCCAGAGCGCGCAGTCGAGGGGGATCGGCCGGGGCGACTCGAGACGGGAGATGTCCGCCCGCCAGATCACCCGGTCCGTTTCGCCCGATCGCAGGTGGAGGTAGACGCGGTAGTGCTTGCTGAACTCGTGGCCGGCGACCTCGAGCAGGATCGGCTCGAAGCGGAATCCGCCGTCGTCGTCCACGTCGATCTCGCGGCGCGCATGGAGCGATGGCGTTTCCCGGTGCATCACGACCAGCCGCAGGCGGGCGTCCTCGCTCGGCTCGGCAGCGTCGATCCGCCCCTGCACCTCCGGCAGGATCTGGACCGGCTGCCCGGGCATCGCGCAGGCGAGCGCGCCCACGATCGCGAGCACGACCGAGAACGCGAACGAGATCGAGTACGAGATCGAGAACGCGGCCGGGCGGGCAGTCGGGAGGCGTCGCATGCGGCATCCGGATAGCGGATGGCCGCAGTCGGCGCGAGGCGGACCGCGCGGATCCGGCGGAGTCGGTCGGGCGCCGATTCGCCCCGGGCGGTCTCGGTCGTTCGCCCGATCGAAGCCGGGGGATCGGCCCGGTCCGGTTCAGGGCAGCTGCGGATCCCCTGCCGCGATCCGCTCCGAGGCTTCGGGCGCGCTTCGCGCGCTCGTACGAACCCCATCGAGTCGGGGCGCGGGGCATCCGATCGGAGCATTGCCCTCGCTGCGCGCCGCCCCGCGCGATGCAGTCCGGGCCAGGACCGGAGGCCGCCGCCGATGTGTCGATTCACGCTCTACATGGGGGAGCCGATCCGGCTCTCGTCGCTGCTGCTCGAGCCCGAGCATTCGTTGATCCGGCAGAGCACCCATAGTCGCGAGCGCGAAGAGCCCCTCAATGGCGACGGCTTCGGCGTCGGCTGGTATGCGGAGGATGCGCGGCTCGAGCCCGCCGTCTTCCGCTCGATCACGCCGGCCTGGAACAATCGCAATCTCGTGAACCTGACGCGGGTCGTCGCGAGCGGCTGCATCCTCGCCCACGTGCGCGCGGCGACCCAGTCGAGCGGTGTCAACGAAGCGAACTGCCATCCGTTCCGGTTCCGATCGCAGCTCTTCATGCACAACGGCGACGTCGGCAGCTTCCGCAAGGTCCGGCGCCACATGTTGGCGGGCGTCCGCGACGAGGCGTTCGACAACGTCTACGGCAGCACGGACTCCGAGCATCTCTTCGCCCTCGTGATCGACGAGATGCTGCGCGCGCCGGCATGGGTCGATTCGTGCGCGCGCATGGCGAACGCGCTCGAGAAGGCGATCGTGCGCGTCGTGGAGCTCGTCGAGAAGCACGGCGACGGCGAGCCGAGCTATCTGAACTGCGCATTGTCGGACGGTCGGGATGCGGTCGTGACGCGGTTCTCGAACGATCCCGACGAGGCGCCGGAATCGCTCTACGCCTACTCGGGCGCACTGTATCCGACGCTGGACGGCCGCATCGCGCGTTCGGTGATCGTCAGCTCGGAGCGGTTGACCGAGGACCCGGCCTGGCGCGAGATTCCGCCGAACCACCTCGTGGTCGTCCGAGCCGGCCGCGAGCCCGAGCTCTCTGCGCTGATCGTCCCCGGAGTCGCCGGCCACTGCTAGTGTCTCCCGCCGAGGGGAGACGGGATGCAGCGCAGCGCAGCCGAGATCGAGGCGATCGTTCGGGAGCTCGTGGATGCGAGGGCGAATCCGCTCGAGCCCTCCGCCGCCCAGCTGCGCGAGCTCCTGTCGATCGATCCGGCCGGGCCGCTCCAGTTCCTGAACCTGCTCGCCTACCACGACACGGCCCGCTATCCGGCGGACCATCCGCTCGCCGCCACCGCCTCGACCGGGGCCGCCGCCTACGCCCGCTACGGCGAGGTCGCCGTTCCGCACGTCGCGGCGCGCGGAGGCAAGCTGGTCCTGTTGGATCACGTCGTCGTCCAGGTGATCGGCGCGCCGGTCGCCTGGCACCAGATCGCCGTCATGCAGTACCCGCACGTCGATGCCTTCATCGACATGGTCCGCGATCCCGACTATCGCGCGGCGCTCGTGCATCGGGACGCCGGACTCGCCCGGACGGAGGTCCACGTGATGCGGCCCCTGCTCGCCGCCGGGGGCGGCGCGAACGAGCCGCGATGACGACGCGAACAGCGCCGCCGCCGCTCCGTCGCGCCCGGTTCTGGAGGCGCTGACGCGGTGCACGCGCTGAACGAGCTGGTGATCGTGCTTTCGGCGCCGCTGCTGATCGTCTTCATCCTGTTGACGGCCCATGTCCGGCGTTTCGGAGCGATCCACTGGGTCTTCGCCTATCTCGCGAGCTGGACCGCCGGATTCGTCGACGGGCTCGGCTCCGAGCTCCAGCCGATCGTCGTCTGGCTCGGATCCCTGTCGACGCTCCTGTTCGCGACGGGCGCGAACGCATACGGCGGCGGTCGCCTCGGCGTCCGGCGATGGGTCGGGGCCTTGCTCCTGCCGTTCGGGCTCGGGCTGATCGCGGCGAGCGCCGGCGCGTCGCTCGGTTATGCGGGCATGGCCGCGATCGACCTCGCGCTGCTCGGTTTCGCCGCCTGGCGGACCTGGCCGCGGGGCGATCTGCGCGCGCTGGCGACGGCACGCGCGCTGCCCTTCGCCTTCGTCCTGTTCATTCCGGCGACGCTCTACTACCAGATCAGCGCGAGCCTCGGGCATGCCCGCGACTGGCCGACGGCCGTGATCGCGACCGGCATGATCTCGCTGGCTGCGGTGCAGCTGCTGGCCCTGACGGCGCGCATGGTCCGGGATCAGACGCTGATTCGGCAACGTCTCGAGGAGCGATTGGCTACGCAGGCGGACGAGCTCGAGGCGAGTCGCGCGCGCGCGCGTTCGGCCGAGCGGCTCGCGGCGGTCGGGACCCTGGCGGCCGGCATCGCGCACCAGATCAACAACCCGGTGGGCGCGATCCTCGCCGCGGCGCAGTTCGAGCTCTCCGATGGATCGCCCGGGGCGGCGCATGCAGGGCCGGTCCGCGCGACGCTCGAGACGATCGAGCGCGAGGCGCTTCGCTGCGCGCGCATCGTGCGCAGCGTGCTGCTCTTCGCGCGGACCGATCCGGGCCGGGTCGCGGACCACGACCTCAACGAGGTCGTCGAGTCGTCCTGCCTCGCCACGGCGGATCATGCACGTCGCTCCAATGCGCGCGTCGAGCTCGCGCTCTCCCCGACGCCGGTCGAGGTCCGCGGCAACGCCGTCGAACTCGAGCAGGTCGTCGTGAACCTGATCCGCAATGCGGTCGAGTCCCGCAGCACCGGCGCCGTAGTCGAGGTTCGGGTCGAGGCGTCGCCGACGCGCGCGCTGGTCGTCGTGCGCGACAACGGCCCGGGCCTGGGAGAGGAGGCGCGCAAGCGACTCTTCGAGCCGTTCTACACGACGAAGTTGCGCGAGGGCGGGAGCGGCCTCGGCCTCTCGGTCGCGCACGGGATCCTGATGACCCATGGCGGCGAGATCGAGGTCGATTCCGACGGCGACGGGGGTGCGACGTTCCGCGTCTGGCTGCCCCTGCGTTCCGCAACCGGATGACGATCGCGCCGGATGCGATTACCGTCGGGCTGCGCCACGGACGTGCGAGCTCCGCAGGCGCCGAGGGGGAGCCGCGATGAGCCGTCCGATTTCGAGCCGTCTGATCCGGGGAGGCACCGTCGTCGACGGCACGGGCGCCCCAGGATTCCGCGCCGACGTCCGGGTTCGCGATGGCCGGATCCACGCGCTCGCGCCCGACCTCGCGCCGCTGCCCGGCGAGCACGTCGACGACGCGAGCGGCTGCTTCGTCGCGCCGGGCTTCATCGAGAGTCATACGCATTTCGACGGCACGATGTGGTGGCAGCCGGATCTCGACCCGCTGCCGGGCTACGGCGTCACGACGGTCGTGATGGGCAATTGCGGCTTCGCGCTCGCGCCGCTGCCGCAGGACCCGGCGGCGCGCGCCGAGGTCGTCAAGATCTTCTCGTTCTTCGAAGACATCCCGGAGCGACCGTTCTTCGAGAACCTGCCCTGGGACTGGCGGAGCTGGAGCGAGTACAAGGCGTCGCTGACGGCGAAGGTCGCCGTCCCGACCCACTACGCGAGCTTCGTCGGTCATATCGCGATCCGCCTCTCGGCGATGGGCATGGACGCCTGGTCCCGCCCCGCGACGGCGGACGAGATCGCGCGGATGGCGCGGGATCTCGAGGACGCGCTCGCCGCCGGCGCGCTCGGGCTCTCGACGAATCTGATGGATCACGACGGCGCCGACCGACCCGTGCCGACGCTGCTGGCCTGCGATGCCGAGCTCCGGGCGCTGTTCGAAGTCCTCGCGCGCCATCGCGGTGCGACGCTGCAGGTCGTGATCGACACCGTCATGCGCATGACCGCCGTGGGCGCGCTCGCCCGGGTCGAGCGCCTGATCGGCTCGCTCCCGATCCGGCTGCAATGGGCCGGCCTGCCGACGCTGCGCTGGCAGAAGGAGCACGGCATCCAGAAGCCGCTGCTCGAGATGCACGAGCGTTTTGCGCGCGAAGGCCGGGATTTCTGGACGGGCTATGCGCACGTCCCCGTGACCACGGTCGTCTCGTTCGACCGCTCGTTGTTGTTCGCGCAGTCGAACGAGTACGTCTGGCATGAAGTGGTGACTGCCGCCGGAGCCGACGCCAAGTGCGCGCTCCTGCGCAGCCCCGACTGGCGCGCCCGCGCCCGTCATTCCTGGGACGAGCTCGCGCTCCCGACCTGTCCGTTCCGCCGTCCGCGCCCGATCCTGCTCGACCATTCGGAGAACGGCGCCGGGCCCTTCGACGTGTCGCTCGGCGAGTTCGCCGATTCGAAGGGGCTGCATCCTTCGGATGCGCTCGCGGAGTGGCTGCTCGCCAACGGCGTCGAATCGACGGTGATGGCGCCGGACTGGGATCGGGACGACGCGATGGTGTCGCGCCTGCTGAGGGATCCCCGGTCGGTCGGCAACATCAGCGACGCCGGGGCCCATGGCCAGATGTTCTGCGGCGCCGGCGACAACATGGTGCTCTTCACGGAGTTCGTGCGCGCGCGGGGCGAGCTGACGGTCGAAGAGGCGGTTCATGTCCAGACGGGCAAACTCGCCCGCTTCTTCGGCTTCGAGGATCGCGGCGAGATCGCGCCGGGCAAGCGCGCGGATCTGACCGTGTTCGCCCTCGACGAGGTCGAGCGGCGCCCGAAGCGGAAGGTGCATGACGTCCCCGACGGGAACGGAGGGACGACCTGGCGCTGGACCCGGGATGCGGCTCCCGTCCGGCTGACACTCGTCGATGGTGTGGCGACCTTCGAAGCGGGCCGGGCGACCGGAGCGCGTCCCGGGACCCTGCTCGCGCCGCGGCCGGCGGGCTGATCCGAAAAGATTGGACGCTTGTCATTTTTTGATTGCCATCCGAGTTCGGCGGGCGGTATCGTCGTCCGCCTGGAATCATCCGCCCGCCTGAATCCGGCGGCGCGAGGGGAGCGAGGGGCGAGCGATGTCTCAATCGATGTCTCAATCGATGTCTCAATCGATGTCTCAATCGATGTCTCAATCAGGGTCGAGTGCACGGTCGGACGTAGGGGCGGATACGAGCGCGAAGGCGCAGTCGGCCTCGAAGGTCATGATCATCAGCGCGGACTGCCATGCCGGAGCGCTGCCGTCGATCTACAACGAGTACCTGCCTCGCCAGTACCGCGAGTCGGCCAATGCCTGGTGGCTGGCCCACGCGCGGGAGATGATGTCGCGGGCCGGCACGTTCTTCGATCAGGAAGCGGTCGAGGCCTACGCGACGAAGGCGGGCGAGGGCGGGCAGCGCATGAAGGCGATGTCCGATCCAGGAACGAAGCTCTCGGACGACGAGATCATGCAGATGCTCTGCGACGAAAAGAGCCCCTTCGCGCCGCGCCGCGGCGAGTTCGATCCCTCCGTCCGCATCGCGGAGCTCGACGCCGACGGGGTCGCCGGAGAGATCATCTTCCCGCAGATGGCGCCCTTCGGCGCGGGGCTGATGCAGTACCGCTATCCGGTGTCGCCCGAGGAAAACCTCGCGGGCTGCCGCGCCTACAACCGCTGGCTGGCGGATCTCTGCAAGACCAACCCCGAACGCCATGCCGGCGTCGCGCTCATCAACGTCGACGACATCGAGGAGACGGTGAAGGAGGTCCGTGCGGCGCGGGAGATGGGCCTCTGGGGCGGCGTCCTGCTGCCGACCAGCACCGGCACCCATCCGTTCTATCACCACCCGCGCTACGAGCCGCTCTGGGCCGTCTGCGAAGAGCTCGAGATGCCGCTGCAATCTCATTCGGGCTGGTCGCCGGACTACGGCGACGTCGCGTGTGCGACGGCGATGTTCATCAGCGAGGTCGACATGTTCGCCCAGCGTCCGTTCACGGGGCTGCTCTGGTCGGGCGCCTTCGAGCGTCATCCGAACATGAAGTATCTCTTCACGGAAGCGGGCTGCGGCTGGATCCTCGAGAAGCTGCGGGTGCTCGAGTTCAAGGCGAACGATCCGATCTTCAAGCACTTCACGCGCGCGCTCTCGCTCGGGCCGACGGGCTATTTCGAGCGTCAGTGCTGGATCGGCGCGTCCTTCATGCCGCGTCACGAAGCCCATTTCCGGCACGAGATCGGCATCGACAAGCTGCTCTGGGGCTCGGACTATCCCCATCTGGAGGGGACCTGGCCGAATACCATGGCGGCGCTGCGCAAGACGTTCTTCGATTTTCCGGAGGACGAGATCCGCGCGATCCTCGGCGAGAACGCCGCGCGGGTCTACGGTTTCGACGTCGCCGCGATGCAGAAGATCGCCGAACGCATCGGGCCGACGATCGCCGACATCCGGGGCGAGGGCTGAGATGAGCGCCGCCGACGCGCTGCCCTCCCGCCGCGAGCGCCGCCGCGTCGCGGTGCGGGATCGCATCGTCGAGTCGGCGCTCGCGCTCTTCGAGACGCAGGGCTACGAGGCGACGACGGTCGCCGAGATCGTCCGCCGCTCCGACATCGCCTACGGAACGTTCTTCAACCACTTCCCGTCGAAGCTCCATCTGCTGCGCGAGGTCGCGGATCATTCGATGCGGGACCTGTTCGAGAACGTCGAGGGGGTGCGCAAACGGCCGGGAGATTTCGCGGCGCATGTCGTCGCGCTCTTCGAGAGCTCGGCCGACCGTGCGCTCGAAAAGGGACCGCCGATGCGAGAGTTGATCGGCGCGATGATGGCGCTCGCGTTCCCGGAGACCGCCGGTGCCGACGATCGGCGCATCCGGGCGGCTTTCGGAGAGCTGCTCGAGGACGGCGCGCGCCGGGGCGAGATCCGCGACGACGTCGATCGGGAGACCCTGCTCGAGATCGTGGTCGGCGCCTGGTATTCGCTCTTCTTCAGCTGGGTCCATTTCGACGAGTACCCGCTCCGGGAGCGGGCCTCGAAGGCCGCGCGATTCCTCGCGCAGACGCTGACGATCGCGCCGGCCTGGGGCCTGGACGGCGCGATACTCGTTTGCGAGACCGATCCGAACGGCGAACTTCTCCGAGGTGAGAACCGAGACGAGAACCGAGACGAGAGCCGAGAGGAGCTGAGAGATGGCGAACGACCCTGAGAGCCTGCGGATCGATCCCGGGGAGATCGGCGGCTGGCCGATCCTGCGCATCGACTATCCGACCGATCCGAAATGCATCGCGGCACTGCTTCCGCCCGGGCTCGAGCCCGCGCAGACGTCCGACGTGCATCTCTCGATCTACAACGTGCCGGTCTCGGACGAGCCGGAGTACGGCGTCGTCGTGAAGGTCGACGCGCTCTACCGCGGGACGAAGGGCGGTTATGCACTCGCCTACGGCATCGATCAGGAGTCCGCGGTCTACATCAGCAAGGACACGAACGGCCAACCGAAATTCCTCGCCGAGATCGAGTATTTCCGCAACGGCGACGTCGTGCGCGCCCGCTGCGGCCATGCCGGCTACACGTTCCTCGAGTTCCAGGGCCGGACGACCGGCGCGGCCGCTCTTCCGGGGCCCTTCAGCGACCGCGACTACTGGATCAAGGTCTCGCGCGCCGTCGGCTTCGTCGAGAAGAGCTACGACTTCCCGCCCCATGTCGTCGTCGTGAAGGCCGATTACGAGCCGATTCATCGTGTCTCGGTCGCAGGCGAGCTCCGCCTGCTCGAGAGTCCCTGGGATCCGATTGCGACGCTCCTGCCGGTGCGCGGGCCCGTGCGCGCCCAGCTGACCCTCGATCGGCCGATCGCGCGCTCGATCACGCTCGAAGGCGCGCTCGACCCCGACGCCTTCTGGCCCTTCGTCGATACGATCGGGAGCTCACGCTGGCCGGGCACCCGCGGCGGACCGAGACGAACGACATGAGGCGATCGCCGACCGTCGACCGTCCCGCGAGCCCCGGCGGCGGTCGGCTCGACGATCGCGAACGACGACGCCATCCTGGTTTCCGAGCTTTCCCCCGATTCGAACACTGCCATCCCGCCGAGAGGAACAACTCATGCACGATCTCGTGATCAAGAACGGCCAGGTCATCGATGGCACCGGCCGCCCCGGACAGCGCGCCGACGTCGCCATCTCGAACGGTCTCGTCACGGAGGTCGGGCAGGTCTCCGGCGCCGCGCGCGAGACGATCGACGCCGATGGCCAGATCGTGACCCCCGGCTTCGTCGACATTCATACGCATTACGACGCGCAGGCGACCTGGGATCCGCATCTGCTGCCCTCGGGCTGGCATGGGGTGACGACGATGGTCGCCGGAAACTGCGGCGTCGGCTTCGCGCCCGCGGCGCCCGATCGACGCGAGTGGCTGATCGAGCTGATGGAAGGCGTCGAGGACATCCCCGGCGCGGCGCTCTCGGAGGGCATCCGCTGGGACTGGGAGACCTTCCCGCAGTATCTCGATGCCCTCGAGAAGGCCCAGCTCGCCGTCGATCTCGGCACCCACGTGCCCCACGGCGCCGTGCGCGCCTACGTGATGGGCGAGCGCGGCGCGAAGAACGAGGCCGCGACGACGAAGGACATCGAGCAGATGTACGAGATCGTGAAGGAGGGCCTGCTCGCAGGCGCCCTCGGCTTCTCGACCTCGCGCACGATGGGCCACCGCGCGCTCGACGGCGAGCCGGTCCCGGGCACCTTCGCCCAGGAGGACGAGCTCTTCGGGATCGGCCGCGCGCTGAAGGACACGGGCCTCGGCGTCTTCGAGCTCGCGAATGCCGGCGCTGCGGGCGACGCCGGGGGCGACAGTGCCGATGCCGCGCTCAAAGAGATCGATTGGATGCAGCGCCTCTCGATCGAGACGGGGCGGCCGGTCTCGTTCACGGTGCTCCAATTCGATTCGCGTCCGAACCAGTGGCGGGATCTGATGCGGACCTGCGAACAGAGCGTCGCGAAGGGCGGCAACGTCATCGCCCAATTCGCGGCGCGGCCCTTCGGCATCCTCGTCGGCCATCAGACGACGGCCAATCCGCTCCTGAGCCGGCCCGCCTACGTCGAGATCGCGAACCTCCCGCTGCCCGAACGGGTGAAGCGATTGCGGGATCCGCAGGTCAAGGCGCGGATCCTGTCGGCGGAGCGCGTCGGCGAGCCCGGCTGGGGCAGCATGCTCGACAATCCGGCGATCTACGCGCGGCTCTTCCCGATGGGCGATCCGCCGGACTACGAGCCGAGCGCCGACCAGAGCCTCGCGGCGATCGCAGCGCGCGAGAACCGCTCGCCCGAAGAGCTGCTCTACGAGCACATGCTCCGCGACGAGGGTCGCGAGCTGCTGCTGCTGCCGTTCTTCAACTACTCCGACGGCGATCTCGAGCCGTTCCGGGAGATGCTGGACAGCGAGCAGACGGTGCTCTCGCTCGGCGATGGCGGCGCGCATTGCGGCGTCATCTGCGATGCGTCGCTGCAGACGTTCATGTTGACCCATTGGGCGCGCGACCGGACACGCGGCCCGAATATCCGGCTCGAGCACGCCGTCCACCGCAT